>JAGQIB010000449.1 GCA_020431545.1 Gemmatimonadota bacterium | reverse complement strand
CGCACGACTTCAACAACGCGCTCGCGGGGATCATCGGCCACGTCGCGCTCGCCCGCGTCGGCGACCCCGCCGAGCGGGACAGGCTGCTCTCGCTGGCCGAGAGTTCCGCGCTCGGCGCGCGTCGCTTGACCGCGCAGCTTCTCGCGTTCGCGAAGGGCGGAGAGCCCGTGCGCCGGGTGGCGGACGTCGGGCGGCTGCTCCGGGCGTCGTTCGAGCTCGCAACGGCGGGCTCGAAGCTCCGGACCGTGGTCGAGATCCCGGACGACCTGTGGGCCGCGAGCCTCGACGAGGCGCAGTTCGGCCAGGTCGTCAGCAACCTCGTGATCAACGCGGAGCAGGCCACCGGGGAGGGCGGTCGTCTGACCGTGCGGGCGTCGAACTTCCGGGGAGATCCGCCGACCGGAGAGGCGGCCGGAGGGGAGCGCTACGTGCGCATCGAGTTCGCGGACAACGGATGTGGAGTCTCTCCCGACGTGCGGGAGCGACTGTTCGATCCGTATTTCACGACGAAGTCGGAGGGGAGCGGGCTCGGTCTGGCGACGGCGCACACCATTTGTGCACGACACGGTGGCGCCTTGATCCTCGAGCCGACCTCGGGGCCGGGTGCCTCGTTCTCGATCTTCCTGCCGGCAACGACCGAAGCTCCCGCGGCCTCGGATCCGGTCGCCGACCCGCCGGACTGGAGCGGGAGCCGGGTGCTCGTGCTGGAAGACGAGCCGCTCCTGCAGAACCTCCTGGTCTCGATCCTGGGTCGTTGGGGCTTCGAGGTCGACGTCGTGGCGGACGGGAGGGACGCCGTGCAGCGATACGTCGAGCACCGGGGGAACGGCTCGACGTACGACCTCCTCATCATGGATCTCACGATCCGTGGTGGCATGGGAGGGGCCCAGGCGATGGCGGAGATCCGCACCCACGATCCGGACGCGCGCGCCGTGGTCGTGAGCGGCTACTCCGATGATCCGACGATGGCGCGCTACCGCGAGGCCGGCTTCGTTGCGGCGCTGGCGAAGCCCTTCGAGTTCGACGAGCTGGCCCGGGCCGTGGGCGCGGCCATGGCGCGGGTTGGAACGGGTTCCGACAACTGCTAGGGTAAGTCATGAGCTGCTTCCACTCTCGCTCGTGGGGGCCCGTGCTCGCCGTGCTCCTCGGCGCGGCGTGCGCCCGCGCCGAACCCGGGCAGATCTACTGGACGGATTCCACCCTCGACCGGATCACGCGAGCCGGCCTCGACGGTGGCGTGCCGGAGATCGTTCTCTCGACCGGGCTCGAGTTTCCCGAAGGGATCGTCGTTCGCACCGACGTCGGCGAGATCTGGTGGGCCGATGGGGGTCTCGGCGCGATCCTCAAGAGCGACCTCGACGGAACCCTCGTGGAGACGGTGATTGCGGGAGTGGCGAGCCCCGCAGGTCTCGCGATCGATCCGGTGGCCGGCAAGGTCTACTGGTCCAACGTCGCCATCGGACCGATCCACCGGGCGGATCTCGACGGGACGAACGTCGAGCTCGTCGTTCCGGCGTTCGGCCACGTGAGAAACCTGGCGATCGACCCGGCAGGCGGGAAGCTCTACTTCACCGGTCAGGACAACACGAAGCTGCAGCGCGCGAACCTCGACGGCACGAACGTCGAAACGCTCGCGACCGGCTCCAATCCGCGCGGAATCGCTCTCGATCCGACCGCGGGCAAGATCTACTGGACGAGCGACGTCATCCGGCGGGCGAACCTCGACGGTTCGGATCCGGAAGTGGTCGTGGCCACCGACGCGTCGGGTCTCGCGCTGGATCCGGACGCCGGCATGCTGTACTGGACACGCCTCAATAGTCCCTACCTGCAGCGTGCCCGGATCGACGGGGAAGACGTGGAGGACCTCGTAGTTACGGGCCCGGCCGCGCCGCGCGCTCTGGCGCTGCGGATCTCCGGCACCACGGGGGCGCCTCGATTCGAAAGTGTCGCTCGCGCCTCCACCCGGCTGGCGGCTCCACGGCCGAACCCCGCACCTGGCGGCGAGACGACGCTGCGGTGGGACTCGGCGCGCGCGGTCACGCTCCGGATTCTCGACGTCCACGGCCGCGTCGTCCGCAGCTGGACCGAGCCGCCGGGAGCCGGGATGCGCCGGTGGAATGGTCGGGGCACGTCCGGCATCCCCGTCCCGGGCGGCGTGTATCTGGTGGAGCTCCGTTCCGGAGAGGATCGAACCGGTCTCAAGCTGGTGGTGGTGAGGTAGTCCTCGTCGCGCGGATCGACCGGACGCCCGCCGCGCTTAGGAGTCATCACGGGCCGGTCCCCGCAGGGTCATCCGGAGCAACCCCCACCCGAGCCCGGCCGCAACCACCGATGCCGCCAGGATCCCGAGACGGTCGTACACGAACGGCTCGCCGTTGCCCGTCTCCTCGAACGCGAGTGATCCGATGAACAGGCTCATCGTGAAGCCGATGCCGCAGAGCACGCCGATGCCCAGAACCTGGGCCCAGGTGGAGCCCGCGGGGCGCTCCACGAGCCGGAGCGCCGCGGCGACGCGGATGAACAGAAACACGCCCACGGGCTTGCCCACGACGAGTCCCAGGAACACGCCCCACGTGATCGGGTGGAGGAGATCCTGGACGCTCATTCCCAGGACCGACACCCCGGAGTTCGCGAACGCGAAGACCGGGACGATTCCGAACGCGACCCAGGGGTGGAGGGCGTGCTCCAGGTCGTGCAGCGGAGACCGCTTCGGATCCCGCGCATCGCGCATCGGGATGAAGAGCGCGGTGATCACGCCCGCGAGCGTCGCGTGTACGCCACTCTTGAGGACGCAGACCCAGATGAAGGTTCCCACGAGCAGGTAGGCGGCGGGGCGCGTCACGCCGCGGGCGTTCAGGACGAACAGAGCGACGAGTCCGGGAATGCTCCAGAGGAGCGCCGGAATCGAGATCTTCGACGTGTAGAAGATCGCGATCGCGAGGATCGCCGCGAGATCGTCGAAGATCGCGATACTGAGCAGCAGGATCTTCAGCGCGACGGGAACGCGGGGCCCGACGAGGGCCAGGACTCCGAGCGCGAACGCGATGTCGGTGGCGGTCGGCACGGCCCAGCCCGTGAGCGCGACCGGGTCGCCGCGGTTGATCAGGAAGTAGATGAGTGCGGGCACGGCGATACCGCCGAGCGCCCCGAGGGCGGGAAGGGTGATCCGGCTAGGCGACGAAAGCTCCCCCTCGCGGATCTCGCGCTTCAGCTCGAGCCCGACGAGGAGGAAGAAGATCGCCATCAGACCGTCGTTGA
>JAGQIB010000448.1 GCA_020431545.1 Gemmatimonadota bacterium | reverse complement strand
CCCGTTCGCGGGGGGCGCCTTTTTCTTGCCCCGACCTGTCGGCGGGGCCTTGTCGGACTTCGGTTCCGGTCTAGCTTCGCGATCCTCCTCGGCATCTCTCCCCGCACTCGAACCCGGGAGGGTGCCTCGTGCATCTTCGATCGATCGCGTTGTTCGGAATCGGAATCGCGCTCCACGCCGGACCGGTGGGCGCGCAAGTGCTCCTGAACGAAGTCCTGCCCGCGCCCGGTGCGGACTGGAACGGGAACGGTATCCCCGTGGCCGCGGAAGACGAGTGGCTCGAGATCTACAACGCGGGCTCCGTCGCCGCCGACGTGGAAGGCTGGTTCGTCACCGACGCCGGTGACGCGCCGCGCTTCGGGCTCGCCGGGAGTCTGGCCCCGGGCGAGTTCCTGTTCGTCACCGGGGAGCTCGCCACGGACTGGGAGACCGCGAACGGCTACTCCGCGCTCGGCCTGTCCCTGAACAACGCCGGCGACACGGTGAAGCTGTTCCAGGTCGCCGGCGGCACGACCACCCTCGTGGACAGCCTCGCGTACGGCGGTCTCGCCTCCGACGTCTCGCTCGGCCGCTTTCCGGACGGATCGCCGGACTGGGTGCCGTTCGACGCGCTCGACGGTGGGACCGGGCCGCAGCCCACGCCGGGCGGGGACAACGGCGGCATCGCGCATCCCAAGATCCTGTCGGCCGAGGTCGACCCGTCGTTCGTGACGTCGGTCGATCCGATCGTGGTGCGGGCCACGCTCGGTGATACGGACGGCATCGCCGCCGCCCTCGTGCGCTTGCGCGTGGACGGGGGGGCGATCGAGGAGCACCCCATGAGCCTCGTGAGCGGGGCGATCACGCTCGGGACCTGGGAGTGGACCCTGGCCGCCCAACCGGCCGGCACGACACTCGGCATCGTGGTCCGTGCTTCGGACGGATCGCTGATCGAGGAGACGAACGAGTTCGAGATCATGGTGCTCGGTGCGGATTCGCCGGTCGTGCTGAACGAGATCCTCGCGGACCCCGCCACCGACGAGACGGGCGACGCGAACGGCGACGGCGTGCGCGACGGCGCGGACGACGAGTTCGTGGAGATCGTGAACCGCGGCTCCGCTCCCGTGGACCTCACGGGGTGGACGCTGCGCGACGCCACGGCGCTGCGCCACGAGTTTCCGGCCGGGCTGGTGCTTCCCGTGGGAGCCTACTACGTCGTGTTCGGCGGCGGCACGCCGACCGGGATCCCGTCCGGGGTGGAGGTCGCGTCGACGGGAGGTCTCTCGCTGAACAACTCGGGAGAAGAGGTGCAGCTCGTGGGACCGGACGCGCTGCCGCGAGACGTGCACGCCTGGGGAAGCGAGGGGAACGCCGACCAGTCGATGATCCGCCTGCCGGACGGCACGGGGGACTGGACGCGTCCGGGAGACGAAGGACTTCCGGACCTGTTCACGCCGGGCCGACCGAACTCCGGCACGACGTCGATCGCGGCCGAGACGTGGGGCGGCATCAAGGCGCTCTACCGCGAGTAGCGTGGTCGACGGCGCGGGCTGAGGCGGCGGGCCGGGAGAACCCTTCCGGCTCGCCCCGTCGCCCCGGCGCCGGATCGAGTGAGGGACGACCCCGGGCACCGTCCCCGGACCTGGCGGAACTCGCCGGTCGGGTCGACCGCTTCGATCCGGACTGCTATCCTGCGCGGTCAAACCCCACGAGGAGGCGCAACGTGAAAGACGTTCTCGATCGCGTGGACGCGGACCGCGAGGAGTCGGTTCGGCGGCTCGAGGAGTTCCTGCGAATCCCGAGCATCAGCACCGACGCGGAGCGGGCCGGCGACGTCCGACGGGCCGCGGATTACCTGGCCGGTGTCTTCCGCGAGTCCGGGGTGAAGAAGGTCGAGGTCCTGCCCACGAAGGGGCACCCGATCGTCCTCGCCGAGCACCTGGAGGATCCGTCCGCCCCGACCCTCCTCGTCTACGGCCACTACGACGTCCAGCCGATCGCGAATCGCGCGGAGTGGAAGTCCGATCCGTTCACGCCCGAGATTCGCGACGGCAAGATCTGGGCGCGCGGCGCCACGGATGACAAGGGCCAGCTCCTCACGCACGTCCTGGCGGCAAAGGCGCATCTCGACGCACGGGGCCGGCTGCCGTTGAACGTCAAGTTCCTGATCGAGGGCGAGGAGGAGATCGGCAGCGAGCACCTCGACGGGTTCGTTCGCGAGAATCGTGAGCGCCTCGCGTGCGACGCGATCGCGATCTCCGACACGGCGATGTACTCGCCGGAGATCCCGTCGATCTGCACCGGCTTGCGGGGGATCGCGTACACGGAGTTCACGATCCGTTGCGCCACCAGTGATCTCCACTCCGGGTCCTTCGGCGGCGCGGTGGACAATCCGGCGCTCGTGCTCGCCCATCTGATCTCGGGCCTCAAGGACGAGAAGACGGGCCGGGTGCTGATCGAAGGCTTCTACGACGGCATCATCGAGCCCACGCAAGACGAGCGCGACCGCTGGGCCGAGTTGCCGACCCCCGACGCGAAGTATCTCGAGATGACCGGTGTGCCTGCGCTCTACGGGGAGCAGCCGTACCCCGTGCTCGAGCGGATCTGGTCGCGGCCCTCGCTCGACGTGAACGGTATCTGGGGCGGATTCACCGGCAAGGGCAGCATGACCGTGCTGCCGGCCCGCGCGAGCGCGAAGGTCAGCATGCGGCTCGTTCCCGGCCAGTCGCCGAAGGACGTGGCCAAGAAGCTGGAAGCGCATCTTCAAAAGCACCTGCCGAAGACCGCGGTGCTCGAGCGCTTCGAGGATCTGCACGGCGGACAGCCATGGGTCGCGGAGCTCGACCACCCGGCCGTCCAGGCGGCGTTTCGCGCCGTGGAGCAGGGCTTCGGCAAGAAGCCCGTCCCGTCGCGCGAGGGCGGCTCGATCCCGAT
>JAGQIB010000447.1 GCA_020431545.1 Gemmatimonadota bacterium | reverse complement strand
GGCACCACCGGCCGCCCTTGAGGGTCCCGCGGTAGCGGTCAGTGGTCCAGACCTCGGAGTCCCAGAAGTCGTGGACGATCAGGCCGTGGGGGGCGCAGCGGCAGATTCCCCAGTGGTAGTGGGAGTCCGGGCGAGAATCGTTCATCGCGATGCGGACGCAGCGACCGAGGATCCGATCATCGTCTCGCTCGCTCCAGTAGTCGGCCGCGTGGGCGGCGTCGGGTCGCGGGAGCTTCTCCCGGAAGAGGCGGTTGAACGTCTCGACGAATCGTCGCGCCTGGGATGCGAGTGCCTCGTCGACCCGCCAGACGTATCGGGGAGGGCCAGTGCCCTGGGGCGCGGTGCACAACGCCTCCGCGTAGAGCACGACGGACTCCCGGGTCGCCGCGATCAAGACCGGATCCTTGGACAGTGCGGCGAGTCCCACGAGCGAGTAGTCATCGTACTTGCGTGCCGCTTCGCATGCGGCGGCGGTCAGGGTCTCCACCCGCCAGGGCCTTGTATCGGTCGTGGCCTGGGTCAGCGGATCGCATCCCACCGGGAGCAAGTATCCCTGGAACTGGACGCGGCCATAGAGCGGGGAGGAGGTCACCTTCAGGAGGCGCTGGAACTCGGGCAGCGACTCGACCTTCGGCCTTACGCGTTCGTCGACTTTCTGGAGAGCGCGGACTCGAAGGAAGTACTCGGTCAGCGCCGCGTCTTCCGCGTAGTACCCCTCGATCGGCACCCGGACCGGGGACACGTCGAGCGCTTCCGTCACGCGGCGGGCGCACGCGAGAAGCTCCGTGCGCTCGTGCCGCTTCATGGCGTCGCGGTAGAGTTCGTCCAGGGTGAGGAGGAAGACGCGGTTGTCGACGACGCGTTCGATCACGGGGTCATTCCTCCGGCGCGCTGCTGTAGCCCCGCGCGTGGATCTCGGCGACGATCTTCGCGGCGCGAAGACTCCACCCGCTTGCATCCTCCCAGATGTCGTGCTCGATGAGGGGCTTCGTGGCGACCAACTTCTGACCGAGCGGAGAACGATAGAACTCGAGAAGCCCCTCAATCTCCTCCGCTGTGAAGTGCCTCTCCCAGATGGCCGCAGTCAGCTCGGCGTACTCCTCCCCGTGAACCATCACCCGAAACTCGTCCCAGTCCTCACTCGGAACGTCCGGGTATTTCGCCGCGAGTGCGGCGATCACGTCGTCGGTGATGCCAATCGCCACGTCTCGGCCCGCCATCAAGTCCATCAGCTCGCGGGTGGGGCTCGGTGGCTGGGGAGAGGAAGACTCCTGGCAGGGGGCGACCCGGGGAGTCGCGAGGATGATGAGGGCGAGTGTGGAGGAGAGGGTGATTCTTCGCATGGTCGCCTTCCTTGTTCGGCGTATGTCGCTCCCACTACCGCGGCGACGCGGTCGGGCCGGGGTGCGCTGAGACGAAGCTAGCGTTCGACGAGCGTCAGAGCAATCGAGGAGTCGCGCGTGTTGTCCCGGAGCGACGCGGCCGCTACCGCACGACCACCGCCTTCCGCCGGTGCTCCTCGCCGGCGAGTCGCACACGCACGACGTACGTGCCCGGGCTCACGAGATTGCCGTTGCGGTCCCGGCCGGGCCACTCGATGCGGCCGGTGCCTGCCGGCACGCGGCGGGTCCCGAACCAGACGCGGCGACCCAGCACGTCCACGACCTCGATCTCGGCGAGGGTCATCGTGCGGGAAGTCGTCTCCAGGGCGACGACACCGGACGACGGATTCGGCCGCACGGGGCCGACGTGGAGTCCGCTCGAGGACTCCGACGGGATCGCGACGTCCGTCGGCGTGGCCGCGGTGGCGAGTCCCCAGGAGAACGTCTGGAAGTCCCGTGTCCCTCCGTACCACAGGAGGAACTCGGGGCCGGACTGCACCACGATCGGGCGGGCCACCGCGAGGTCGTCCCAGGCGCCGGGGAGACCGGGGGAGAGCACCGGCGCGGAGGGACTCCGGCGGCTCCACGTGATGGCATCCGGCGAGGTCGCGTACCCGATCCCGAACTCCGAGCTCGTGTTCGAGGCCGTGTAGAACATGGTGTAGAGACCGGCGAAGCGCACCACGCACATCATGTAGAGCTGGGTGTCGTCCCAGTCCCCGGGGTTTCCCAGATCGATCGCCGCGACGGGGTGCCGTGTCCAGCTCACGCCGTCGAGCGACTCGGCGTAGAGGATCCGCTGTGCGTCCGGCGTGCCGCCGTAGCCGTTGTACCAGAGACGGAAGCGCGGGCTTTCGTAGATCGCGAACGGGTGGATGAGCTCCTGGTCGTCCAGGCTGCCGGGAAGGCCGAGGTCCATCACGGGATTCGCGGCGTCCTTCGTCCACACGATCCCGTCGGGCGAGGTGGCGTGCGCGATGCGGCTGTGCTGATCGGCGGCGACGCCGCTGTACCACAGGTGGTACTGCCCGCCGACGATCACGACGGTCG
>JAGQIB010000446.1 GCA_020431545.1 Gemmatimonadota bacterium | reverse complement strand
ATACGGTGCACCTCGATCACCTCGTCGGCCTCGTGCTCGAGCGGAGCTTCGGTCAGCTCGCGCGCGAGGTACAGATGGATGATCTCGTCGCAGAAGCCCGGTGTGGTGTAGATCGAGCCGAGCTTGTCCCAGCGGGCGGCCGCGAGACCCGCCTCCTCCGCGAGCTCGCGCTGCGCGCACTCCAGGGGGTTCTCGCCCGGCTTGTCGAGCTTGCCGGCGGGAACCTCCCACAGCCAGCCGCCGACCGCGTGCCGGTACTGGCGGAGGATCGCCACCGTGCCGTCCGGAAACAGCGGCACCGCGGCGGCCGCGCCGGGGTGGTGCATGACCTCGAGCCGCGTGCGGGCGCCGTTCGGCAGCACCACGTCCTCGATCGCGAGGTTCACGACTCGTCCCTGGTAGATCTCTTCTCGCATGCGTCGCCCCGCTCGGAATGGAACTGCCCCGGGCGCCGGACCCGATGGAACGGTCCCCTCGATCGCCGGTGGATCGCCCGGACGGATCGGCACCGGCCCCGATTGACCGGCGCGAGAGCCGTCCTTACACTCTAGGGCAACGGCCCGGGTTGCGCCCCGAAAGATCGGGCCCACCGGTCGCCCCGACCGGGACCGAGCCGCCCGAACCTCAGGATCACCGATGACCCGATCTCATCCCCGTGCGTCCCGCGCGAGTTCGCGCCGGATCCTCCGCGCGACGTTCGCCGTCGCCGGCGTCGCCATCCTCGCCACGGCCGGCGGCGGCTGCGGCGACTCGACCGGCCCGGATCGTCCGGACTACGACTCGATCGACCCGATCGTGTTCTCGCAGCACGTGCAGCCGATCTTCTCGATGAGCTGCAACAGCGCCGCCTGCCACAACTCCACGGACGCGGCGTTCGACCTCGTGCTCGAGTCGTACGACACGCTCAAGCGGGGCAGCCGCTTCGGCGCCATGGTCGTCCCGTTCGAGCCGCGGTGGAGCCATCTCTACCTGCACACGACCGGCGACATCGAGCCCCGGATGCCGCTCGGCCGCGACGCGCTCCCCGACGACGAGATCCGGTTCCTCAAGCGCTGGATCGAGGAGGGCGCGCGCGACGACGACGGTTCCACGCTCGACGACGGCACGACCCGCAAGGCATTCGTGGCGTGCCAGGGCGAGAACGACGTCGCGGTGGTGGACATGGACACGGGGCGCCTCGTGCGCCTGCTGCCGATCGAGCAGCCGCACTCGGTGTACGTCGATCAGACCCGACGTCGCCTCTACGTGACCCGCTTCGAGAACGCCAGCGACAACCTTCACGTCTACGACGCCGACACCTACCAGCTCCTGCAGACCCTTCGCGTGGGTACCTACCCGGCGCTGATGGAGGCGACGCCGGACGGGACGCAGCTCTGGGTGTCGAACTTCCACACCGGCCCCGGCGACGAGCACAAGGTGCACGTGCTCGACGCGGAGACGCTCCAGATCCTCGCGATCTTCAACCCGCAGGGGCGCCTGCAGCCGCACGGCCTCGCGATCTCGTCGGACGGCGAGCGCGCGTTCGTCGCGAACATCCAGACCGACGACGTCTCGGTCTTCGCCACGAACGCCGGTCGCGGCCTTCCCACGATGCTGGACGAGGACATCCAGCTGCCGGACGTCGGCATCGCGCAGGCGCCGCAGCAGTGCGTCCTCTCGCCGGACGACACGCGCCTCTACGTGAGCGCCCAGGGGACGGATCACGTGTACGTGTTCGACGCTTCCGCGGTGGACGACCTCGGCAGCACGCCGGTCCCGCTGACCGGACAGGTCGCGGTGGGCGACGGCCCCTGGCACCTCACCGTCTCGCCGGACGGCACGCGCCTGTGGGTCGCGAACTGGCTCGAGTCCTCCGTGTCCGTGATCGACGTCTCGAATCCGGACGCACCGGTGGAGATCGAGCGGCTGTCCCCGATGCACCCGGACGATCCGGAGCGCGCCGTGATCCTCCGCCCGATCGGGATTGCGTTCTCGCCGGACGGCAGCGAGGTCTGGGTCACGAGCGCGAACGACGACAACCAGGGCGGTGGCCACCATCCGGCCCCGGACGGCGAGAAGAACCCCGGCACGGTCGTCGTCTTCGACGCCGCGACCCACGCGATCAAGTCCGTGGCCGAGGTTCCGAATTTCGCGCGATTCGTGAGCTTCCTGCCGTGAAGTCGTTGATTTCGCGTCGATTCACGATCCTGGGAGTGGCGACGGCGCTGGCCGCCCTGACCGGCTGCGGCAAGGACGATCCGACCGGCCCGGACGGCAGCGACACCGTGACGATGACCCTCGCGGGCTTCCCGCCGTTCGCCCAGGCGGACGCGACGTTCGAGCTGTGGATCTCGTTCGCGCTCACGGAGCCGGGCCGTCATTCCGCGGCCGCGTCCGCCGGACGTTTCCGCATCGACGGGACGGGCCAGGTCGTGGGCGAGGACTGGCAGCCGACCACGTTCGGCGTGGATCCGGAAGACGAGAACGTGCCCACGAACGCGAGCGGCGAGATCCTCTGGCAGCTCGCGGTCGACGCTTTCGTGACCCTGGAGGTCCGCGACGCGGATGATCCGGCGCCGCGCACGGTGGGTCTGCTCGGCGGATCCTTCCTCAACGGAACCTCCACGATGAGCGCGAGTTACGCCGACGCCTTCAATCGCGACTTCACCACCGCCACGGGCTTCGCCCAGCTCGCCACGCCGACCTCCGCGGACTCCACCGACGAGAACGAGGGGGTCTGGTTCGCGCTGCCGGACGGAGCGGGGCCGTCGCTGTCGCTCCCGGACGCGCCGGTCGGCTGGATCTACGAGGGGTGGATCTCGATCCCGCAGGTGGGGCCGCAATCGCTCGGCAAGTTCCGGAGCTCGGGTCTCCCGGACTCGGACGGCGCGGGCCCGCTCGCGACGTCGCAGCCGTGGCCCTACCCCGGCTCGGACTTCCCGTTCGGGATCACGGGCCAGCCGCTCGACCTCGGCAGCGTGTTCGTGACCCTCGAGCCGGCCGACGACGAGGACGGTGCCGGCCCGTTCTTCCTCGAGATCCTCGGCGCGCCGATTCCCGCGAGCCAGCCGGTGAACGAGATCTTCGCGCTGTCGAACGTCGCGGACTTCCCGACCGGGACCGTGCAGATCCCGTTCAACCCCTAGCGGCGACGGGTCGGCTGCCAAAAAAGAGGCACGGCCCTGCGCCGCGAAAGGACACGTCTCCATGCCCGCAAGTGCCTCTCCCTTCGACCTTTCCGGCCGCGTCGCTCTCGTCACGGGGGGCGGACGCGGCATCGGGCTCGCGATTGCCCAGGGTTTGGCCAGGGCCGGGGCCGCGATCGCGGTGGCGGAGATCGACCCCGCGCGCGGGCAGTCCGCCGCCGCCACATTGCAAAGTGCGGGCCACCGCGCCGCCTTCGCGCCGACCGACGTGACGGACCCGGGCTCGCTCGAAGCCGCGTTCGATCTCGCGGCCCGCGACCTCGGCGACGTCGACATCCTCGTGAACAACGCGGGCATCAGCCAGCGCACGCCGGCCGAGGACTACTCGCGCGAGGACCTGCGGCGCATGGTCGCGCTCAACCTGGACGGCGTGTTCTTCGGCATGCAGATCCTCGCGCGACGTTGCATCGCTGCGCGACGTCCCGGCGCGATCGTGAATCTCGCGTCGTTCGCGGGTGTGGTGGCGGATCCGAACTCCGCGCCGTACGCCGCCACGAAGGGCGCGGTCGTGCAGCTCACGCGCACCTGCGCGGTGGAGTGGGCCCCCCACGGCATCCGCGTGAACGCGATCGGCCCCGGCTACATCCGCACCGAGATGACGTCGCCCGCGCTCGGCGAGCCCGACACGTACGCGAAGATCCTCGAGCGCACGCCGCTCGGGCGCGTGGGCGAGCCGGACGATCTCGCGGGGGCCGCCGTGTTCCTCGCGTCCGACGCGTCTCGCTACGTCACGGGCCACGTGCTCATGGTCGACGGCGGCTGGACCGCGATCTGACCGTCGGCCCGCCGGCCGCTCGGGCCCGTCGATTTGCGGAACGCGTCGCCGACCTGCGATAATGAGTTCACTGCCCCGCTCCGCATTCACTTCGCAACGGGAGAAGGTCTCGTGAGACTTCGCTCGCTCGCCGCGCCGGCCCTCACACCGGCCCTGGGGCTGCTTCTCGGCCCGCTCACCCTGTCCGCTCCGGCCCACGCCACGAACGTCCCGGCCCTGCAGCGCCTCGCGGCCGAGCTCGCGGCCCGCCGCGACGCCGGCCGCGGACCCGCGTTCCAGGCGCTCCTCGCCTCGCCACGCCCGGGCCCGGTGGGCGCCGCGGACCGCGACGTCCAGATCCTCTACCTCGACGCGCGCGGCTTTCCGCGCACCTACGCCACCGACAACGAGATGGCGGCCGAGACCGTCTCCACGGACGAAGCGCATCCCGGCGGCTCCAGCGGCCTCGGCCTGACCGGTTCCACCACGGTCCCGGGCGAGCTCGCGATCTGGGACGGCGGTGCCGTCCGCACGTCGCACCAGGAGCTCACCGGGCGCGCCTCGCAGGAGGACGGCGCCTCGAGCTTCTCCAATCACGCCACGCACGTGTCCGGCACGATGATCGGCGAAGGCGTGGACCCGACCGCGAAGGGCATGTCCTACGAGGGCGAGCTGCACTGCTACGACTGGAACAGCGACGACTCCGAGATGGCGAGCGCCGCCGCCCAGGGTCTGCTGATCTCGAACCACTCGTACGGCTTCATCACCGGCTGGTACCAGGACTCGCAGGGCGACTGGTACTGGTACGGCGACCTCGACGTGGATTCGAGCGAGGACTACGGCTTCGGCTACTACGACTCGAACGCGCAAGCCTGGGACGCGATCTCGTTCAACGCGCCGAACTACCTGATCGTGGGCTCCGCCGGCAACGACCGCAACGACTTCGGTCCGGGACCGGGCGGCACGCACTACCACTGGGACGGCAGCTGGGTGCAGTCCAACGACTCGCACGACGCCGACGGCGGCGCCACCGGCTACGACACCGTGGCGTGGCTCAAGAACGCGAAGAACATCCTGTCGGTCGGCGCGATCAACGACATCCCCGGCGGCTGGACCTCCGCCGGCGACGTGGTCATGTCGACGTTCAGCGGCTGGGGCCCCACGGACGACGGTCGCATCAAGCCGGATCTCGTGGCGAACGGGGTGGGGCTGCGGTCGTCGATCGCGAGCAGCAACACGTCGTACGCGAGCTACAGCGGAACGTCGATGGCGTCGCCGAACGCGTCCGGCTCCGCGAACCTCGTGGCGCAGCACTGGAAGGTGACGCACGGTGGCCCCGCCCGCGCCGCCACGCTCAAGACGATCCTGTGCTCCACCACGGACGAGGCCGGACCCGACCCCGGACCCGACTACATGCACGGCTGGGGCCTGCTCAACACGGCCTCCGCCGCGCTGCTCGTGCAGGCGGACGCCGACGCGGCGGCCGGGACCTCGCACGTGATCGAGGGCACGCTCGCGAACGGCGCGACGGACGAGTACTTCGTGACGATCGACTCCCCGACCGACGTCCGCCTCGGCCTCGGCTGGACGGACCCCGCGGGTACGCCGCCCGCTCCCGCACTCGATCCGCCGGACGCGATGCTCGTGAACGACCTCGACGTGGAGTTCGAGGTGGTCGACGTGGTCTACCAGCCGTGGGTGCTCGATCCGTCGAATCCGTCGGCGGCGGCCACGAACGGCCGCAACTTCCGCGACAACCTGGAGCAGATCGAGGTCGCGCTCGTGCCCGCCGGCGTGCACCGCATCCGCGTGTACCACCAGGGAACGCTCGCGAACGGGTCGCAGGACTACTCGCTCGTGTGCTCGGCGCCGATGAGTCTCACGAATCCGTCGACGGCGGCGCCGGAGCGCGCGGCGAACGCCTCCGACACGCGGGTCGCGCCGAATCCGTTCGCGGGCGAGACGTCGATCTCGTTCACGCTGGAGCGCGAGGCCGCGGTGGCGACGGCGATCTTCGACGTGGCGGGGCGCCTCGTGCGCGCGACGTCGGCCGAGCGGCTCGCCGCCGGCCCGCACCGCCACGACTGGGACGGCCGCGACGAGTCCGGCCG
>JAGQIB010000445.1 GCA_020431545.1 Gemmatimonadota bacterium | reverse complement strand
CAGAACGTGCAGAACTTGTCGCAGCCCTGCATGATCGTGAGGAACGCGATCGGCCCTTCGGCCGCGGTCGGGTGGCGACGGATCGCGTACGTGTGCTCGGCGTCGATCGGGGTGGCGATCAGCGCCGGGTCCGGGCGATCGCGGTCCGACCACTCCGGGTTCTCGGCACGGGCCGCGCGGCTCCGCTCGCGCTTCTCCTCGACCAGCGCCGGCAGGTCCCGGTACGTGTCCGTGCCCGCCACGAGATCCACCACCCGCTCCTCCGCCCCGAGCCGCTCGCCGAGTCGCTGGGCCATGCAGCCCACGATCCCGAGCGTCATGTCCGGGTGCCGGGCCTTCACGCCGGCGAAGCTGCGGATGCGCGCGCGCACGCGATCCTCCGCGCCCTGCCGCACCGAGCAGGTGTTGAACAGCAGGACGTCGGCGGACTCCGGATCCGGGGCCGGCGCGTAGCCCTCCTCCAGGAAGCGCGACGCGATGAAGTCCGAGTCGTACTGGTTCATCTCGCAGCCGTAGGTCTCCACGTAGAACGTGCGGCGCGCGTCGGACTCGGTGGCCAGAGCCGGCGACACGGTGGAGCCGATGCGCTCGAAACGTCGGCCGGAGCGGGAGATCCCGGGCCCGCCGATCACGCGCATCTCCTCCGACTGCGGGCGGATCGGCGGGGTCACGCCGTCACCTCCTGCAGGAGCTCGCCGGTCAGGGTGTCGCCGGTGGTGCCGGTGAGGCGCACGTCCACCAGGGGCGACGTCACCTCGCCCGGACCGAGATCCACGCGGAGGTAGTTGTCGGTCAGGCCGGTGAGCCAGGGTTCGCCGTCGCGGCGCGCGGCCTCCACGAACACGCGCGCTTCCCGCCCCACGAGGCGACGCCGGAACGCGAGGTTCTTGTCCGCGCCGAGCTTGCGAAGCGCGCCGGTGCGGCGCTTGCGAACGTCGCCGGGGACGGCGCCCTCCATCCCGATCGCCTCCGAGCCGGGCCGCTCCGAGTAGGAGAACGCGTGCAGGTACGTGATCGGCAGGCGCTCGATCGCGTCGAACGTCGCCTGGAAGTCCTCATCCGTCTCGCCGGGGAAACCGCAGATCACGTCGGTGCCGAGACCGCAGTCCGGCACCTCCTCGCCGATCCGCTGGAGCAGGTCGCAGAACTCGTCCGCGGAGTAGCGACGTTTCATCCGCTCCAGCACCGAATCGGAAGCGCTCTGCATCGGGATGTGGAAGTGCCGCGCGAACTTCTCCTCGCCCGCCATCAGCGAGATCAGATCGCTTCCGATGCTGGCCGGCTCGATCGAGCTCAGCCGGAACCGGTGGAGACCGTCCATCGCGAGGATGGACTCCACGAGCTCCGGCAGCAGGCGACGTTCCTCCTCGAGGTCGAGCCCGTAGTCGCCCACGTGCACGCCGGTGATCACGATCTCGGAGTACCCGCCTTGAATCAGCTCGCGCACCTGCGCCAGCACCTTCTCCGGCCGCCGGCTGCGCGAGCGCCCGCGCGTGGCCGGCACGATGCAGAACGTGCAGGACTCGTTGCAGCCCTCCTGCACCTTCACGAACGCGCGGCTCCGATCCATCATCTCAGTGATCGGGACCTCGTGGAACGCGCGCGCCTCCTCGATCGGCGACACCGCGAGGCGGATCCGCCCCGGCACGAGCGTCGACAGCCCCGCGAACTCCTCCACCGCGCGCTCGCGGTCCGCCGCCCCGAGCACGAGCGACACCGGTAGCTTCTCGAAGTCCTCGGGCGCGCGCTGCGCGTAGCACCCCGTGGCCACGATCCGCGCCTCGGGTCGCTCCGCGTGGATGCGCCGGATCATGGTCCGCGCGCGCGCGTCCGCCCGCGACGTGACGCTGCACGTGTTCACCACGTACACGTCCGCCTCGTCGCTCCACGGCACGGCCCGCCAGTCCCCCTCGTCCACGAGCAGGGTCCGCATCGCCTCGGTATCGTACTGATTGAGCCGGCACCCGAAGGTGCAGAAGGCCACGCGCTTCATGGGGCTCCGCGGTCGTCGGGGACTCCGGCCCACCCCCACGGCGGGCCAGCCGGAAAGTCTAGACGCCCCCCCCACCGCGGTCAACGCGGGGGCTGGACCGACGGCTAGAAGAGTATCCCGCCCGAGATCCGGTGCACGTCGTCCAGCTCGGAGTGGTTCCGGTAGGCGTAATCGAACGAGAACCGCTTGATCCGCAGCCCCGTCCCCGCCGTGAACGGGTTGTCGTCGCCGCCGAGGCGCTCCGTGCCGAGCCGCACGGCCAGGGTCTCGCGGTACCAGTACTCGGCGCCGAGCTTCACGTCGACGGGCATGCTGCCCGCGCTGAACGAGGCGCCGGCCTCGTCCTCGAAGCGCGCCGCGAGATCGGTCGCGAGCGTCACCGTGCCGCCGAGCGCCTCGGAGTCGATCGTGTACGCGGTGCCGAGCTTGAGCGTGGGTGTGATGTACTCGCGCGGCTCGGAGGGGGTGTTCTTCCACGAGAGGAACGTCGTCGTGGCGTCCTGCAGGTTCAGGCCGAACGCCCAGTTCTCGCGCATCTCCCAGAGCGCGCCGACGTCCACGCCGATGCCCCACGCGGAGTAGTCGTCCAGCGTCTTGCGCACGAACTTGACGCTCGCGCCCATCGAGACGTCTTCCCGGAACACTCGCGAACGGCCGTACGAGAGCAGCAGCCCGAGCTCGCGGTCCGTGACTTCCTTCAGGTAGCCGTCGAGCGCGTTCAGGTCGAGTCGCTCGCCCGGATCGAGGCGGCCGTTCCCCTCGCTGCCGTCCGGATCGTTCGTGTTGAAGATGCCATCGGAGCCGCTCTCGATCTCGTCGAGGTTCGCATCGTCGGTGAGGATGCGGATGCCCGGCACGCTCGTCATCACGAAGCCGATGCCGAAGCCGCTGCGCGTGCCATCCGCCCGCTCGCGCGAGCGGAACAGCAGCGAGCCGGAGTCGTAGTTCACGAGCTCCCCGAACCGCTCCGAGTGCATGTACAGCACCTCGCGACGCTCCGTGCGCGCGAGCGCGGCCGGATTCCAGTACGTGGCCGAGGCGTCGTCGGCCAGCGCGGTGAACGCGCCGCCCATGCCGAGCGGACGGGCACCGATGCCGACCGAGAGGAACTCGCCCGCGTACGGGCTGGCGAAGGCGGACGGGGCCGAGAGAAGGCCGAGGCCCACCAGGGCGAAACTCGTGCGTCGAAGCATGCGAAGGAACTCCGGGGGTGGGCGCTGCGCTTGGGGGCCGTGCCTCGAAACCGGGGCCGATCGAGATCCGCTCGGCGCCGGACGCCGGATAGCCGGTAGCCGGGTCGATCGGACTTCTAAACCGACACCGATCAACAGTTTAGGGGTGGATCCGCGGAGGTGTCAAGGAAGCCCCCAGGGCCGTTTCGACGGCCTCCCGCCCCGGCAGCCCGGCCCGGGCGCCCGGGGTCCGGCACTTGAGCGCGGCGACCACGGCGCCGATCCGCAGCGCGGTCTCGAAGTCGTGCCCGGCCGCGAGCGCCCAGGCCGCGCCGCCGTGGAAGGCATCGCCCGCCCCGGTGGTATCGACCGCTCGGACGGGATGGGCCGGGACCTCGAAGACGCCGCCCGCCGTCGCGGCCACGACCCCGCGCTCGCCGCGGGTCACCGCCGCCATCCGCGCGCCCCGTTCGAGCAGCAGCCGCAGGGCCGCCCGCGGATCGTCGGCGCCCGTGAGCTCCCGCGCGAACGGCTCGGACCCGATGACCACGTCGGATTGGTCGAGCAGCGCCAAGACGTCGTCGCGCACGGAGCCGGCGTCGAGCATCACCGGGATCCCGGCCGCGCGGGCCGCGGCCACCGTGGCGCCCTGCGACGGTCCGCCCCACCCGTCCACGAGCACGAGCGACGGGCGCGCGCCCGGCAGTGGGTCCGCGGCCGCCGCCCACAGCGGCCAGGTCTGCGGCGCCCTCTAAATCGTGCGCGCGCCGTCGGCGGCGTCCACCAGGATGAAGCACACGAACGCCGGCGCGCCGGCCACGACCTCCACGCCGGCCACGTCCACGCCCTCGGCCATCAGCTCCGCGCGCTGGGCCCGGCCGATCTCGTCGTCGCCGACCGCGCCCGCGAACGTCGCGCGGCCGCCGAGCCGCGCGATCGCCACCGCCGCGTTCGCGGCGGGACCGCCCCCTTGACGAAAGAAGCGTTCGAGACGGACCTTCACGTCTCGCGGCACGGGAAACGACACCGGGGCGAGGAAGTCCGTCGCGAGGAGACCGTGACACAGGATCACGTGCTCTTCGGGGGACGGGGCGGGAAGATCGGGAAGGCGGACCGAACGTGGATTCAGGACGCACCTCACTCCGCGCAGGAGTCTTGCCGGGGGTCGCGATCGCGGCCGTCGCCGCGGGCACCATGCTCTCGCGGAACGCGCTGACCATCAACCCGATGTCTGCCGCCGTCGTGCTCGGACTGTGGATCGCGTTCGGGGCGCTCACGGGGGCCGCGGCGGCCTGGCTCGGCGGCCGGGCGGCCACGGTGCTGCGACTTCCGGCGCGCGCGATCGC
>JAGQIB010000444.1 GCA_020431545.1 Gemmatimonadota bacterium | reverse complement strand
CGATCGCCCCGGCGCACATGGGACAGGGCTCCAACGTGACGTAGAGCGTGTCCCCATCCAGGCGGGCGGATCCGGTCTCGGCACGAGCGGCGGAGATGGCTTCCATCTCGGCGTGAGCCGTGGGATCGGCCCGCTCGCGCATCCGGTTCCGTCCGCGGCCGATCACCCGGCCCGCTCGGACGATCACGGCTCCGACGGGCACCTCGCCGGCGCGCCCCGCTTCCTCCGCGAGCGCCACCGCCGCCTCCATCCAGGTCTCGTCCGATGGCGAACCGTGGATGGGGAACCCTCCGAAACCGCTCCAAGGCACCCGAGAAAGTACGGGAGGCCTCGGGGACCTGTCAAGAATCGTGGGGGTTCCGCGCCGCGCTACGGCTCGTCCGGGGAGTCGTCGCCGGCTCCGCCGTCCGTGCCGTCGTCGCCCGCGAGGTCCTCCTCCTCCGCCTCGGTCGCGGCGGAGTCCTCGGTCGGGCCCAGAACCTCTTCCAGCACCCGCTCCACGTCGGGGGCGCCCGGCTTGAGCGCCCGGGCCCGAGCGGCCAGGCGCGCCGCCTCTTCGAGATCCCCGGCCGCCGCCCGGGCTCGCAGCAGGGCCACGACGTTCGCGACCTCGTCGGGTTCGCGCTCGTACGCGAGCTCGGCCTCGCGCGTTCCGTCTTCCACCAGCCCCGCCTCCAGGTACGCCACGGCGAGGTTGCGGCGGATGGTGGTTTCCGGACCGTACCCGAGCGTCAACGCCCGGCGCAGCACGAGGATCGCGTCGTCGAAGCGCCCCACGGTGAGGTAGGCGGCACCGGCGGAGAGGAGCGCACCGCGGTGATCCGGATCTCTCGAAAGGACCTCTTCGAAACGTCGGATCGCCTCGCGCCAGTCCCCCTGCTGCGCGGCGAGGATGCCGAGGTTGCTGTGCACGGCCACCGCGTAGTCCGGCGCGATGCGCAACGTCTCGCGGTAGGCGTCGCGCGCCTCGTCGAGTCGGCCCGTGCGCGCGAGCGTGTTGCCGAGGTTCAACCACGCGCGCGGATCGGGCACGCCCGACGCGATCGTGGCGCGGTACTCCTCGATCGCCCGATCGTAGTTCTGCTCCTGCTCGTACAGGACCGCCAGGTTGTACCGGTGGAACGGCGCGTCGCGGTCGGTCGTCACGTCGGCGAGCCCCGTCGCGGTGACGAAGCGCGGATTGGTGATCAGGAACGCCGCCACGAGACCGGCGAGCACGAACGCGAACCGTCGGGGTCGCTCCACCGCGTGACGCACCTCCCGGAGGAACTGCAGGATCCCCGCGCCGACGAACGGCAGCATCCACGCGATCGCGGGCTGACGGTAGCGAGCGCACACGAAGAACGCCACGATCGCCGCGGCGTACGCGAGGAGCCACGCGAAGAGAAGCAGGCGCGGGCGGGTTCCGATTCCGGGCACGAACAGACCGAGCAGCCCGAAGGGAGCGAGGATCGACCATTGGACCAGAAACGCGCGGAGGACCGGCGTGAAACGTCGCGCCTGGTCGCGGAGATCGCGGTTGTTGCTGATCTCGTACCCGTTCAGGAAGTACAGGACCTTTCGCCCGAGGAGCACGGCGGCTTCCTTCGGATGATCGTGCATCCAGGCGAGCCCTTGCCCCATCCAGTAGCGATGGATCTCGCCCGGAGTCGGCGGATGCCCGAGGGCACGAGCCGCGAGCGCCTCCGCCGCGATCTCGATCGTGTCCCGGTACTCGTCGTTCGACCGGAGTGTCTGATCGGCCTCGGCGAAGCCGGGGGCGAGCGCCGACTTGCCGTCCGCCTGCGGGTTGTTGCCGACGAAGAAGTTGATGCCGCCCTGCGTCGCGAGCAGCACCGGCTCCCCGCCGACGAAGAAGTTCCGCGCGGTCACCGCGAGTACCGGCGCCGACGTCGCGACCGTCAGCACCACGGCCGCGAGCCAGCGTCGACGCGAGCGGAACAGGATCCACAGGAACGCGGCCGGCGCGACGGCGAGAGCCGTGGCGTGGATCGTGGACGCGACCCCCAGGGCCAGACCGCCCGCGGCCGTCCAGCGCAGCGAGTCCCGCGCGTCACCCTCGAGCAGCAGCCACGCCGCGAGCGTGCCGAGGAAGGTCCCGAGCGCGGTCGTGAGGATCTCGCCCTCGAAGTACACGAACATGCCGTACGTCGCCGCGAGGACCGCGGTGACGGCAGCCACCGCCTCCCCGTGCGTGCGGCGCGCGATCGCCCAGCAGATCGGAACGTGCACGAGCCCGAGGAGCCACTGCACGACCCGCACGACGTCCACGTGCGCGCCGAACACGCGGTAGAGCCCCGCGAGGAACAGCGGATAGCCGGGTGGACGGAAGTAGGCGCGACCGGGATCGAGCTCTCCCCCGCCCAGGAGGAGGCGCGCCGCGCCGTCGTACCACTGCGCATCCAGGATGAGGTGCCGGCCGAACGGCGAGAGAATCAGTTCCCGGAAGTACTCGATCCGCAGGAGCAGTCCGACGAACAGCGCGATCCCGAGCACGATCCGGGACCGACGACGTACGACCTCGTCACTGGACATAGCTGAGCGACTCGAGCGTCTCGCGATCCTCGTCGGACAGGAACGACTCGTCCGGCGGGATCACCGCGAGCCGACCCGGGTCCACGCGCGGCGGCCGCGAGGCCAGCGAATCCGGGCGAACCACGGAGTCCGGCACCTCGCCGTCCAGATCGGACGGTTCCGCGGAGTCGAAGAGCCAGTACAGGAGCGGCGCGACGTCGAGGATCGACAGCGTGTCCCGACCCGACGTCTGCGAGAACCGCGGACCGGACGCGACGAAGATCCCGGTCGGTCGGTGGAAACCCGAGAACGAATAGCTCGGCAGACCGAACACGTCGTTCTGGTCCGGGGATCCGTCCTGCGGACGACGCCCCACGAACAGCCCGGGGGCCTCCTGGAACAGGACGTCCGGTGCGTTCTCGGTGTAGGGCCCGTGGAAGACTTCCTCCCGCGTCATCACGCGCTCGGCGAACTTCTCGCCGGTCTCCGGATCCCGCAGCTGCTCGAGCCCCTGTCGCACGCGCCGGGCGACGTCTTCGGCCTCCGCCCCCGGGTGGATCGCGCCGCGGAAGTCGCGCCCCTTTTCGTTCACCCGCACGAGTCCCGAGAAGGGTCCCGGCGGAAACGCCTCGATCTCCGCGCCGGACGCCGCCGAACCGAGGAAGCCCTTCTCCTTCATCCAGTTGAAGAGGCGCAGCTCCCGGTAGATCGGTCCCATCCCGTGATCGGACATCACGAGCACGTCCACGTCGGGACCGGCCGCGGCCACGAGGCGGCCGATCTCCTCGTCGGCGCGCACGAACATGTCGCGGATCGCCGTGCCGTACTGCTGCGCGAGCTCCGGGTCGTACTCCGGATGATCCGGATCCGCGAACTTCCAGTAGAAGTGCATGACCTTGTCCGTGCCGGTGAACACGATCCAGAACAGATCCCACGGCTTCTCCGCCATGAGCTGCTCCGCCACCTGTGCCTGGCGATCGAACGTCGAGCGGAAGTGAGCGAGCAGCTGCCCCTCGTGCCCGGCCCGGATGCTCTCCCCGAACAGGTCCAGCGGGTAGGGTTGGATCTCCGACTCGAGCGTCGACGGGTACGTGTACCCGGAGGTCGCGGCTCCGAACGGGAATCCCGAGATGAAGAAGCCGTCCACGCGATCCGGCGGGAACGTCATCGGGATGTTCATGAGTGCGGTGCGCCAGCCGTCCTGATTCAGGAAGTGCCAGACCGGATGGGCGCGACGATCGAGCGCGGACGTGAGGAGCGGCTGCGGGCCGGTCTTCGACAGATGGAAGAAGTCGAAGATGTTGTGCTTGCCCGGGTTCACGCCGGTCGTCGCGGAGGTCCAGGCGGGCGGGCTGATCGCCGGCACGATCGTCTCGAGCACGTGGCTCGAGCCCGCGGCCTGGAGGCGCGCGAGATTCGGCATCAGACCTTCGCGCAGCAGCGGATCGACGACGTCGAACGTCGCGCCGTCCAGACCGATCACGAGAACCCGGTGCTCCGGCTTCCGGCCACAACCGCCGAGCATCGCGGCGAGCGCGAGCGCGAGCGACAGACCGATCGCCGCGCGCAGCTCAGTTCCCCCCGGCGGGCGCACCACACTTGCGGAGCGAGCGCGTTCCGGACTCGTCCACCCAGGGAGCGAACTCGACCGGCCCCTGGAACATGGAGCTGTCCGGGCAATCGGTGCCCCAGAAGTTGAACGGCACCTCGAGGGTCATCGGCTGCATCGTGCGAACCGCGTTCCGCGTGATGTACGCCGTGTTCTTGACGGCGACCGCCGCATTGTTCCAGACGCGGTTCGCCGACGCGATACTGCCTCCGATCGCCGGCTGCGAGTGGTCCGACACCTGGATGCCGTACGAATTGCGGGTGATCGTGTTCCGGAGGATCCTCGACCGCGACGACACGATGTTGACCGCGGTCAGGCACAGCTGGATGTCGTTCTCCAGCACGAGCCCCTCCGACTCGTAGAGGTAGATTCCGTTCTGGCAGTCGCGGATCGTGCAGTTCTCGATCCGGGGCTTCGAGTACAGCGCGCGCACGCCGCTCCAGCCGTTCTTGATCACGCAGTGGCGGATCGTGAGACTCGATTCCTCGAGGTAGGCCACGCCCTCGGAGGCCTTGATGCCGTCCAGCGTGAAACCCTCGAGGACCGCGAGGCTGTCCACGCCCTCGGCCTTCACGACCCAGAACCGGCCGTTCCGGAGGATGGTGTCCTCGGGCCCCTTCTCCGCCATGAGCGTGACCCCGCTGCGCAATACGAGGCGATCGTACGTGCCCGGCGCCACGAGCACCGTGTCGCCGTAAGCGGCGGAGTCCAGCGCTTCCTGGATCGCGACCCACTCGGAGGCCGGCCACGTCTTCGCGCGCGCGGAACCCGGCCCGACGAGCGGAAGCAGAAGCAGCGGGAGAATGACGAAGCCCCGGAACCCCGGACGGGGACGGGTGGCACGGGTGGAAGCCAAGTGCATGGTGTTCTCCTCGAGGGAGCGGTCCCAGGGACGGCAGAACCGGGGTCCTCTTCGACCCCGGAGACGAGAGAAACGGCTGGCGCGCCCAGGAGGACTCGAACCCCCAACCTTTTGGTCCGTAGCCAAACGCTCTATCCGATTGAGCTATGGGCGCGAAGCCAGATCCGATGTGTCGTGCCGGGTCTCTCGTACCGCTCGGCTCCTCCGCACGCTCGTCCGATCGCTCGGAAACGTCCGGAATCGCCGCACTTCCCTCGAGACGAAGCCGTGGTCGGCTGCCGTCAGAATCGTGGCGGAGAGGGAGGGATTCGAACCCTCGAGGAAGATTTCTCTCCCCAACCGCTTAGCAGGCGGCCCGATTCAGCCACTCTCGCACCTCTCCGAACGGGCCTCGCGTCGCCGGGAAAGCGGCCGGGCGCCGATCACGGCACGCGGGACGCTTCCCCGGGGATCGCTGCAGCCTACTCGCTCCGGTTCGGAGAGTCCGTGGGCCTCCTTCCGCCTCCGTGGTCGGTGGCGGAGGGAGTAGGATTCGAACCCACGGAGCCTCGCGGCTCAACGGTTTTCAAGACCGCCGCCATCGACCACTCGGCCATCCCTCCTCCGGAGCCGAGCAGTTTACCGACCCGGGATCCCGTGTCAACCCTCCCGTGAAGTGCCCGAGAAATCCGCGACGATCCCGCCCCCCACCACCCGATCGCCTTCGTAGAAGACGGCCGACTGGCCGGGCGTGATCGCGCGCTGGGGCTCCTCGAACTCGACGCGCGCGCCGCCCTCGGGCTGACGCGTGACGCGAGCCGCCGCCGCCCGATGCCGGGAGCGCAACTGGACGAGCAGCGGGAGGCGATCCCCTCCGGCCGCCGGCCAGGTCACGTCCCGCAGCCGCGCCACGGTCGCCACCAGCTCTTCCTCGGGTCCCACCACGACTTCGTTCGAACCGGCCGAGAGACCCACCACGAACACCGGATAGCCCAGGGAGACCCCGAGCCCTCTTCTTTGCCCGACGGTGTAACGCGCCACCCCGCGGTGGGTTCCCACGACGTCACCCGTCCGGGTCACGATCGGGCCCGGCGCCAGCGCGGCCTCCCCGGCCGCCTTCCGATCCAGGAACCCACCGTAGTCTCCATCCGGCACGAAGCAGATCTCCTGGCTGTCCGGTCGGCGGGCGGTCGACAGCCCGCGCTCCTCGGCCAGCTCCCGCACCCGGGACTTCTCGAGGTCGCCGAGCGGTAGACGGAGACGGGCGCGAACGTCCCCGGGAATCCCCCACAGCATGTAGCTCTGGTCCTTCCCGAGATCGACCGCGCGCCGGATCGCGGGCGGCGTGACGCCCGGGTCCAGCCGCGCGTAGTGGCCGGTGGCGACCGCGTCGCAGCCGAACGCCCGTGCCTTCTCCCACAATCCCGGAAAGCGGACCTTCGAGTTGCACTCCACGCACGGATTCGGAGTGCGGCCCGCCAGGTAGTCCTGCACGAACGGTCGGATCACGTGACGGGCGAACGGCTCTTCGAAGTCCGCCATGTAGTGGCGGAAACCGAGGCGATCGGCCACCGCCCGCGCCGCCTCGATCGACTCGAGGGAACAGCACGAGCGGTCGTCGCCGTCGGTCTCGCCGTAGCACCAGTTCTTCATCGTGAGCCCGACGAGCTCATGCCCCTCGTCCGCGAGCAATGCCGCGGCGACCGAGCTGTCGACTCCGCCCGAGAGGGCCACCAACACTCGCATGATCCGCCTACTTTTTGCCGCTGCCCTTCAGCAATCGATAGAACTCGCCGTCGGTCGACAGCACGAGCGTCTCGTCGCTGCCGATCGCGCTCCGGTAGCTCTCGAGCGTACGGAGGAACGAATAGAACTCCGCGTCTCGCCCGTACGCCCCCGCGTAGATCGCGGTGGCGGAAGAGTCCGCCGC
>JAGQIB010000443.1 GCA_020431545.1 Gemmatimonadota bacterium | reverse complement strand
GGCCGGATCTCCCAGGACGATGAATCCGGCCCAGTAGACCGGGTGCCGGAAAGGAAAGGAGCCGTCGGGGTCCCGCAAGTCCCGCAACTCCGTGCGGGCGGCGGCGAGAGCCTCCGCGGCCCCGACGCCCGGAGTCGCGAGCCGGCGATAGAAGCGGCTCATGAGCTCGGCGCTCGCCCGGTCGTCCACGTCCCACAGAGACATCACCACGGCGTGCGCGCCCACCCGGAGGAACGCCTGGGCCAGGCCCAGGTACCCTTCGCCCGAGACCGCGCGTCCGCGGCCGGTGCGGCACCCGCTGAGGGTCACGAGCTCCGCGTCGAGGTCCCATTCGCGGAGGATCTCGGCCGCCGTGAGCCGGCCGTCGAACCAGGGCGTCGTATCCAGGACGGCGCTCAGGAACGCGCGGGGAGGTTCCGGGGGAAGGACCACCGCCGATCGATCGGGTCGATCGGATGCGGTCTCCGCGTGCGTCGCGAAATGAATGAAACGAAAGCGTTCGAGATCCCCGGACTGCGCTCGCAAGGTGAGACGCGACTCGCTCCCGTCCTCTCCCGTGATCAGCTCCGCCCCGATCACATCGCGAATCGCGCGGCACTCTTCGGTTGCCCGGGGAAGCGAGGAGTCCGCGACGAGCAGACCGTCGACCGCGTCTCCTTTCCCTTGTTGCGCGAGCCAGGCGAGCAACGTGGCCGAGGGAGCGTAGGAGATCTCCCAGCGGTCCGCGACGCAACGGCCCTCCGGATCCAGGAAGCACTCGACGGGAACTCCCGCGAGTTCATCGGCCGGCACCACGATCAGTCGATCGATGCCGTCAAGGAACGGAAGAAGCGGCCCGATTCGGTCGTCCCACAGGCGACGTCGATTCATGCGGGTGACCTCGTCCTCCGTGACCCGCATCGGCCACGCGGCCGCGACGTCGAGTGCTTCGTGCAGGCGCGCCGCCGTCGTGGCGCCGTTCGCATCTCCGGGATCCCAGGGGAGTCGAACCCACTGCGGCTCGCCCTCCGCCCGCAGGATCCAGCCCCACGTCCAGCCCCGTGCGCCGGCGAACGGGCGATCCAGCCAGCCGACCAGTGCGGTCTGCGGAACCAGTGCGGTCTGAGTCCTCCGTGCGCCGAAAGGCGGCACGAGTGGGCGCGCGCCGATCGCGGACATGACGTCGGCCCACACTGCCTGGGCAGCGATCAGGTCGAGCTCCGCGGTCCGCCGATCCTCGTCTTCCGCCGGCCGATCACGGGTGCGGGACCAGCGCTGCTCGGCTCGCCCGAGCGAGGCTGCGGCGGCTTCGCGGCGAGCACGCACCTCGGGCGAGATCCGGCCGTGCCCCGCCGTGAGGAGGGCGGCCTCGAGTAGTCGACCGTTTCCTCGTTCGGCCGCTTCGAAAGCCTCGAGCGGACGCGACCGGGCGGCGAGCACCATCGCGAGGTCCGGCTCGGGTGAACCCGCGAAGAACTCGCCGTGCTCCTCGGTCGCGATGCGACGTCGCGCGCGGTCGTGGGTTTCGCAGGCCTCCACGAGCAGCGACTCGGCCCCCGCGAGATCGCCGAGATCGGTTCGAATCGCCGCGAGCCAGCGAAGCGTGTTCGCGATGTGACGGTGAGAATCTCCGTAGCGATCGCGGAAGATCCGGAGTGCGCGACGGCCCGCTTCTTCCGCTTCCTCGACGCGATCACGATCGGCGAGCACCATGGCGAGGTTGAACCAACCGCGGGCCACCTCGGGATGGGCGGCGCCCAGCGAAGTCTCCAGCGCCGGCAGCGCCTCACGGAACATCGACTCCGACTCGGCCAGACGTCGTTGCCGCCGCAGGTTCAAGCCGAGGCTGGTCTTCGTGGCCGCCACCCAGCGATGATCTTCGTCGTACGTGGCCCGTCGGATCCGAAGCGTTTCACGCTTCAGCCTCTCCGCTTCCTCCAGATCCCCCAGCGCTTCGACCGACGCGGCCAGATTGTTCAGCGTCGTCGCGACGTCGGGATGGGACTCTCCCAGGAGCTTCCGACGGATCTCGAGAGCGCGAGCGAAGTGATCCCGCGCGTCGGCGTACTCCCCGAGGTGGTGAAGCGTCGTCCCCAGGTTGTTCAGGGACCGGGCCACCTGCTCGTGCTCTTCTCCGTACGAAGCGAGCGCGCGACGCAGCTGTTCGCGATCGATTCGTTCCGCCCGCGCGAGCTCGCCTCGCTGGTCCAGCACCCGGGCGAGGATCGTGAGCGGATAGGACCACTCGTCGGACGACCGGTTCGGGAGGCGCGATTCGATCGCCACGGCTTCGCGAAGCCAGCGTTCGGAACTCTCCAGATCGCCCAGCGCCTGCTCGACGCCGCCGAGCGTGGAGTAAAGCAACGTCAGCGCCTCGGAGGACTCGCCGAGACGCGCTCGCAACCTGCGGGCGGCCTCGTGGAACTCGGATTCCGCCTCCGGCTCGCCCGACACCATGCGGATGGTGGCGAGATCCACCATCGATCTTGCCAGGTCGGGGTGATTTTCCGGCAGGACCCCCCGGAGGAGATCGAGGCGACGTTCCGCCGGAACGCGAGCCGCCTGTAGGCGCCCGCGCGAGAACTCCGACTCCACGACCGTGTGGAGCGAGTCAGCCTCCGCGAGCGCGGCGCGAACGGCGAGGTCTCCCGAGAGCGCGAGGTCGAGGACCTCGGCCTCTGCAAGTCGCTCCGCCGCGGGACCCGAGGTCGAGGTCTCGAGCACGGAACGGGCTTCTTCGTAGCTTCCGGCGGCACGAAGCTCGCGGATTCGCTGCGCGGTCTCCGTCCAGTCGTCCGCCGTCGCCGTCGTCGCTCCGAGCATCCAGACCAGGGCCATCCGGAAGAAGAGCGTTCGGGAGAGTGGAGCCATGGATACCTCGCAGGCATGCTTTCCCCGAGCGTACGAAACCGCCGCGCGCCATGGAAGGCACTTCGCGCATCCCCTACACTGACCCGATGTCGAGCTCGCCGTCGAACTTGCCCCGGTGGCCCACGCGGCTCAAGGAACTGAGCAAGGAAACCGGTCGCGGCCGACTCTCCCGCCGATCGAGTTCCGAGGCCTGGTCGATTCTCTACCTGGCGCTGGACGCCGCTTTCGCCCGGCAGGCGGTTCGCTACCGGAGCGTGCGCCCCGAGGACGTCGAGGATCTCGTGGCGGACAAGGCGTTAGATTTGGCGCGTCGCTTCGAATGCGGAGAGTGGGTGGTGGAAGGCCGCCACGAGGGAGAGATCGTGCGATTCGTCGATACCGTCGCCCGGAACGGGATCATCGATCATCTGCGCACCGCGGGCCGGCTGCTGCTCGGGGAAGAGGAGAAGCTCGAATCCGCGCCCGCGAGCGACTCCGCCGCGCCGAGACCATCGTCCCGCGCGGAGCAGGCGGAGTTCGGCACGGCACTTCGGGGATGCCTCGAGCGCCTGTCGGCGCGAGATCGGACCATCTGGTTTTTTCGGACGTTCTACGACCTCTCCAGCCGGGACATCGCGAGGCATCCCGAGATCGGGATCAAGACTCCCCACGTGGACGTGATTCTCCAGCGGACCCGTGCTTCACTTCGTGATTGTCTCGCCCGAAAGGGACACGACCGAGAGGACCTGCTGCCGGGGACGTTCGTCGCGCTCTGGCAGCGATTCCGACTTCCGAGTTCCCCGGGAGGCGCTCCATGAGCGAGCCAACGCCTCCGTCGCCGGAGCGTATTCCCGTGGACCTTCTGCTCGGCCTGCTACCGGAAGCAGAGCGAGAGGAAGCGATGCGTCGCATCGCCGCCGATCCGACCTCCGCGACGGAACTCCGCCTGCTCTCGGCGCGCTGGGAACGGGCTCGATCACGTCGAGCGTCGGCGGAGCACGCGCCCGCGCTCCGCCGAGTCCGGGGACGGATCTGGGCGGCGCTCCTCGTTCCCGTCGCGGCCGCGGCGGTCATTCCCTGGTTGCTGTTCGGGCGGCAAGCGGCGCCATCGTCCGCCGTCGTCCCGCTGCCGACGAATCTCGAGGCGCTGGCGCTTCGCTCGTCCGATCCGTCCGACGGGTCGCTCGAGCGAGCGCTCTCCGCCTACGCGGAGGGTCGATGGGCCGAAGCGGCGTCCCGATTAGCCGACGCGCCCGATGGTCGCGCGCCATTTCGCGCTCTGTATCGAGCCAGCGCGCTCGCGCTGTCCAATCGTCCCGAGGAAGCGCTCGCGATTCTGGACACGTTGTCGCTCGGTTCGATGCCGGACCCCTGGCGTTCCGAGGGCGGCTGGACGCGGGCCGTTTGCCTCGAGGAGGCCGGCCGCCACGAAGAGGCACGCGAGTCGATGTCGACGCTCGCGACCACCGGGCCGACGGAGATTCGCCGCCGAGCGGAGGAATGGCTCGCTCGCGAGTGAGACTCCGGCTCGCGTCTCCGCGGCGCGCTACCGGATCCGCGTGATCTTCACGCACTGTTCCCGCTCCGGAGTCTCCACGCGGCCGAAGTAGATGCCCGCGGCGAGCAACTTGCCGGCGTCGTCGCGACCGTTCCAGGTCACGGCGTGACGGCCGGCGGCAGTCGGTCCGTTCCGGAGCGTGGCGACCCGTCGTCCCGTGACGT
>JAGQIB010000442.1 GCA_020431545.1 Gemmatimonadota bacterium | reverse complement strand
GATCGCGAGCGCGGCGGCCGCGAGCGGCTGGCGTCGCGCCAGTCCGGCGTAGCCGCGGAGATCGTCCGCGTCGGCGTCGCGGTCGGGCGCGGGATTGCCGAGGAAGCTCACGATCCCGAAGGCGGCGAGGTTCATCACCGCGTAGCCCACCAGGTAGAACAGCACGCCGCCGCCCGCCGCCTCCGCCGCGGCGTGCCCCTGGCGCGTGTGAGGGACGAGCAGCGCGAGCACGCCGAGCAGCAGGTAGCCCGCATGCGCGATGCTGGAGTACGCGAGGAGCCGCTTGAGATTCGTCTGCGCGAGCGCCACGAGATTCCCGAGCGTCATGGTCACCACGGCGAGCACCGCGAGCAGCGGGAACCAGAACGACGAGAACGCCGGCAGCAGGACCAGCGTCACCCGGAGGAGGGCGGCGAATGCGGCCGCCTTGATGCCCGTGGCCATGAATCCGGTCACGTGGGACGGAGCGCCGTCGTACACGTCCGGCGTCCACATGTGGAACGGGACCATCGCGATCTTGAAGCCGAAGCCGATCAGGATCAGGCCGCCGCCCGCCGCGAGCAGCCACGCTTCGTGATTCGGAACCGCGAGAGCGGCGCGGACGGCGTCCAGCGAGGTGCTGCCCGCGAACCCGAACGTCAGCGCGATCCCGAACAGCAGGAACGCGGACGCGAAACCGCCGAGCAACAGGTACTTGAATCCCGCCTCGCTGCTGTGGGCCGAGCCCTTGCGGCCGCCGACGAGCACGTACGTCGCGAGGCTCATGGTCTCGAGACCGAGGTACAGCGAGAGGAAGTCGTTCGCGGCGGCCAGCACCATCATGCCGAGTGTGGCGAACAGGAGCACCGGATAGAAGTCGCCGCGGACCCCCGCCCGCCCGAACGGCCCGGCGCCGAACACCAGGGTGAGCAGCGCGATGCCGAGGAACAGCAGCCCGAAGAATCCCGTGTAGGGATCGTTCGCGAGCATGCCGCCGAGCAGCGTGTCGCTGCCCGAGCCGGACGGACGCAGGTACGCGAACGCGGCTCCCAGCAGCGTCACCAGCGAGAGTCCGAACAGTCCGCCGGACCGGTCGCCGCGGCGGAATGCGTCGGCGAGCATGGCCGCGAGACCGCCGCCGGCGACGATGAGATACGGGGCGAGATCTCCGAGCTGGCGGGAGAACCCGGGCTCGAACGCGACGCCGTTCATTCCTGGCCCTCCTCGAAGGCGAACTCGGGTCCGGAGGCCGGCAACTCCGGCACCACTCGCTCGACGTACCGCTCCGTCACCGGGCTCATCACCCGCTCGATCGACGCCTCCACTCGATCCAGCACGAGGCCCGGGCGCACCCCGAGCCACACGATCATGATCGCGATCGGCAGGAGCACGAGCCCCTCGCGGAGGCTCAGGTCCGGCAGGCCGCGGTTCTCGTCGTTCGTGACCCGTCCGAGGAAGACGCGCTGGTACATCCACAGCATGTAGATCGCGCCGAGCACCACGCCGGTCGTGGCCAGGATCGTGAACAGGCGCGCGCTCGGGAGGAGCTCGCTCTGGAACGACCCGAACAGCACGAGGAACTCGCCAACGAACCCGCAGAGCCCGGGCAATCCGATGCTCGCGAGAGTGACGAACATGAAGGCGGAGGCGTACAGCGGCATCCCGTGCGCGAGGCCGCCGAAGGCCGCGATCTCCCGCGTGTGCCGGCGCTCGTAGATGATGCCCACCAGGAGGAACAGCGCGCCCGTGCTGAGGCCGTGCGCGAGCATCACGAACAGCGCGCCCGCCACTCCCTGCGTGGTCAGGCTGAACAGGCCGAGCACCACGAAGCCGAGGTGGCTCACGCTGGAGTACGCCACCAGCTTCTTCACGTCCGGCTGGACCATCGCCACGAGCGCGCCGTAGATGATCCCGATCACCGCGAGTGCCGCCATCCAGGGCGCGAACACCTCCACCGCCTGCGGGAACAGCGGCATCGCGAACCGCAGCAGACCGTACGTCCCCATCTTGAGGAGGACGCTCGCGAGGACCACGGAGCCGGCCGTGGGCGCCTCCACGTGCGCGTCCGGCAGCCAGGTGTGGAACGGGAACACCGGTACCTTGATCGCGTTCGCGAGAGATCCAGCGCCAGGA
>JAGQIB010000441.1:3831-4631 GCA_020431545.1 Gemmatimonadota bacterium | reverse complement strand
CCCGCCGCATCCGTCCGCGCGCGCTCGTAGGTGCCGTTGCCGTCGTTCAGGCAGACGAGCGCGCCGTCCACCGGCTGCGACCCGCCGTCCGTCACCGTCACCGTAATCGACGTCGTGCCGAGCGGCACGCTCGCGGCGTGCGCCACGGTCAACGTCGCCGGCTCGCTCCGCCACAGCCGCAGGTCCGGGTCGCCGAACAGCTCGCGCGTCTGCATCGTCCAGCGAATGGACGTGAGATCCGAGGACGCCTGCCCCGCGTACGGAACCCGGTGCATCTGGCCGAACACGCCGAAGCGGTCGATCCCCTGCTCGAAGATCAGGTGCAGCATGTCCTCGTGGAAATCGCTCGCCACGATCGGGAAGTCCTCGCGCGTGGGCCCGAACACCGCGATCGCGCCGCCGTTCGGGTTGTTCATGAAGCTCTCGCCCTGGCACTCGAGGTCGAACTGGTTCGGGTTGCACGCCGTGGCGTTCACGAACATGAGGCGGTTGCCGTTCGTGAGCGCGTCGGTGTCGGCGAGGTAGATGAGCGGGTTGATACCGTTGCCCACCGAGAACTTGAACGCGTCGCCGTGCGCCATGAGGTTCAGCACGTGGTGGCCGGCGTTCAGCTCCGTCAGCGCGATGGTGCGGTCCAGGTTGTTCTGGCTCTGGTAGCGCTTCGTCCGCGTCCAGCCGACCGGGAACACCGCGTCGAATCGCTCCGTGAACTCGTTGCCGTCCCGCTGGATCTGCTCGAACGGATCACCGAACTCCCACTCCGGCGGGAACAGCACCTCGGCGAGGTGGCAGACGTCTTC
>JAGQIB010000441.1:0-3785 GCA_020431545.1 Gemmatimonadota bacterium | reverse complement strand
CCTGGGTGACGTTGTCCACGGGGGCGCGACCGATGAAGACGTCCGGGAAGAGATCCGCGTTGTCGCCGGGGCCGGCGCCGCTCGAGCCCTCGCCCCAGAACTGGTCGCCGTCGTCGTTCCAGGTGCCGTCGAGGCACGCGTAGTACTGATCCGTGGGAATCTCCACGCCGCCGAAGAAGTACGTGTTCCAGGCGGAACGCGGCGGCACGAGCGAGTAGTCGCCGCCGAGGAGCAGCATGTAGGTGCCCCACTTCGTGTAGGCGTCGCGCAGGAAGAAGCGAATGCGCTCGGCCTGGTCGTGGCCGTCCGGGTAGTTCGCCTCGATCCACTCGACCGTGCGCACCACCGTGGGCACGCCCTTCTTGGTCTTCCAGTCCGCGAGCGTCTGGAACGTCGCCTCGAAGGCGGCCGGCGTCACGATCACCATGTCCACCGCGGTGCCGTCGATCGTGGGGATGTCCTGCGGCGCGAAACCGTCGGCCGTGGGAAGCGAACGGCTCGCCGAAGCGTCGGGCGCGGGAACATCCTGCGGGTTCGCCACGAGCGCCGCCACCGCCTCCGCGAACACGCGGTCCGCCTCGGGCGAGTGCCGCTCCCGCACGAGATCGCCGGCGGCCCGGGCCGCGACCGGGCGGAGCTCCAGCGAAACGTCGAGCGTGCGCGCCGCGAGCAGGCGACCCGTCGCCTGATCGAACCGGTACGGCAGCAGCGCCACGTTCTCGATCCGGTACCCGGCCAGGTTGCCGCCGCCGAGCACGTAGGCGTCGCGCGCGGCCTCACCCGGCGCGCCGAGCTCGAGCCGCGCCTCGCTCTCCGCGCGCGGCAACGTCGACAGCAGCCGCCCGGTGGCGACCGTCGTCTCGTCGCGGCGCGTGACCCGAACGTCGGCGACCTCGAACCCGGCCGGCACGAAGAACGCGCGCACCGCGACCGGCAACGTCCCCGCGCCGTCGACCTGTGCCAACGGCAGCTCGCCCGGGCGCATCGCGATCACGCCCTGGTTCGAAACGGCGACGTCTCGCGACGAGGGCTCGATCTCGACTCGCGCGGAGATCGTGGCCGCCGCGGCGGGACGATCCGCGAACGGGGCGAGGAGCAGGAGCAGGGCCGGGAAGATGAACCGGAAAGGGAACCGGGCCAACCGGACACGACGGGCCGTCATCGACACCACCTCAGTTGGAGAACGCGGCTTTGCGGGCGGACAGCAGATCGGCTTCTCTTCGACGTCGCCGGGGGCGTGCGGGACGGCAGACGCGCCCTGGCGAACGAGACGAACGGGGTTCCGGGTTGCGAGTCATCCGGGTTGTGGTTCATCCACCGGGCCGGGGGGCAGAACGAGCACCATTCTACCAATCGCGGGGAGCCGTGTTCAACCGGGGCGGGTGGCGCCGCGGATCGGCCGGGAGAGACCTCCCCTCCGGGGCCGCGAAGGGCCCACGATCCGCAAGAATTCCCCGCGAATTCGCCCGGCCGCACGAGGCGACGCGGGCGGTCCGGCGGGCGCTACGGACGGTCCCGCAGCCGGACAACCCGCCGGGAAGCCGGGGGCTCGCCCGGCGAGGTGAGCCGGACGAAGTAGACGCCGGCCGGCGCCGGCACGCCCGCCGAGGTGAGGCCGTCCCAGACGACGTCGTGCGTGCCCTCGGCCACCGGGCCGCTCGCCAGCGTGCGGAGGCGACGGCCGGAGACGTCGTACAAGTCGACGGTGGCGATACCCGCGCGCGGCACGCGGAACGAGATCGTGGTGCGCTCCACGAACGGATTCGGGGACGGCGCGGCGAGACGCGCGACGGCCGGCATCGGCGCCGAGACGTCGCCGTCCGCGTACGCGATGAACATCCCGGTTCCCCACTCGATCTGGTTGTCGTCGGGCGGCGTGAGTGTCGCCGCGAACGCGATGTCGCCGTGCGAGTTGATGTCCACGGTGCCGCCGAACACCGGCGACGAATCGTGCTGATCGATCCGCGCCTGACCGAGGTCGATGCGAACGAGGTCGTGCTCGCCGATCACGCGACGCAGCGTGGTGCCGTCGCCCGCGAAGATCGCGCGCAGCCCGGCGGAATCGTAACCGCGGAACGCCACGAGGCCGGCGTCGTTCACGACGGGCGCGAAGAAGTCGATGCCGGAGACGTCGGGATCCGCCGTGGTCGCGATCGGGATCACGCTCGACCCGTTCGCGAGGTACACGCCGGTCCCGCCGCCCGCGTTCGCCACGAACGCCACCAGGCCGGAGTTCGAGAACCCGACCCCATTCTGGAAAGAGGTGAAGGGCGACAGCGGGTTCGAGTCGTCGTCCTCCGCCATCACGAGGTACAGGCCGTTCGGCTGGTAGCGACGGATCTCGTCCGGCGACGCCTCCGCCGTGGTGCCGAGCCGGACCTTGGCCGCGAACTGGGAGGAGTTGTTGAACTGCGGCGAGAACAGATACGCCACGCCGCCGCCCATCACGGCCACCGGTGTCTGCGTGCCGGCCGTGTCGAAGAAGTACGCGTACTGCGAGCCCTGGTTCGCGCGGAAGCCCACCACGTCCGAGTCGTTGATCTGCGGGCTCCCGAAGGAGTTGATCCCGTAGATCCCGCCCGGCGCCACCCGCTGCGTGGTGTTGCCGGTGACGGGGTCGTAGAGCAGCACGCCATCCGAGATGCCGATATCCGCCTGCTCGAACACGACCTTGCCCGCCGAGTTGATGGTGGGGTCGCTGAGCAACCAGTTCGCGGGCGCGTGATAGACGACGCCGCCGCTGCCGCCCGCGCCGACCCACAGCCCCGCGTTGCCGGTGTTGCCCACCACGATCAGTCGGAACGAGAGCGTGGCGTCGTCGTTCAGGGTCGGCGTGCCGCTGTTGAACGAGCTGCCGGCGGGCAGGTTGTACCCGGAGACGAACTCGGAGCGCGCCTGGAGCTCGAACGTGGAGTACGTCGGCACGGCCGCCACCACGGGCGACGCGAGGAACGGGAGCAGCGAGGCGGCGAGGCGACGTGGGAACAAGAGGCTCTCCTCGAGATGCGTGAAAGCGGAACGCGGGATCTAGCGGTGGAGCGCCTTGACGCGTCCCCAGCCCTCGGACTCCACGGGATTCGGACCGCAGTCCGTCACCGGCGTGGAGCAGGCGACACCGGAGGCGGTGCTGTAGCCGAGCGGGGTCCAGAACGCCGACGTCCAGTTGAAGTCGTCGCAGTTGTAGGCATAGCACACGCGGCCGCGTTCCGTGGACGGCGTGAAGCAGACGCCGCCCCCACTACCATCCGTATCGCGGACCACGAGCGTGGCCACGACGCCCCACGGATCGGCCGCGGCGCCGGCGAGGCAGAACTGCATCGAGTCGAGGGGACCGGTGATGCTGACGCCGGTGGCGGGCGTGATGCTCACGATCTCATCGAACGTCGTCTCGAGGCCGAACTCCATCGCGAGCGGGAAGTCGCCGCACAGGCTGAGGTAGAGGGTCTTCTCGCCCGTGAAGTCCGGACCGCTCGTGAGCCAGCACTCCGTGGGGCTCTCGCTGACGTTCACGGACCAGAAGACGTCGGCGGCGGCGGGGCCGGCCGGCGTGAGGGTCGACGCGATCACGAACGAGACGACGAACAACGAAGCCGCGATCTCGGCGGCGGACGGACGCACGAACATCGGACGCTCCTTCGCTGGAATGGTCGTCCGGGGGGCGGGCACGCGCTCATTGTCTCGCGTTTCGGGCCCGAGGCACAACCCGTGCGGCCCGTCCGGCGGACCGGCGAAGGTCACTCGTAGCGGAACGACCGCGCGACCAGCCACAGCAGCAGGGCCGTGGC
>JAGQIB010000440.1:394-1927 GCA_020431545.1 Gemmatimonadota bacterium | reverse complement strand
CCCCTGCGATCGTCGCGCGTGCGATAGAATGACGGGATATCTCCTCACGATCGAATCGAGCGAAGAGCTCCTTCGCCCGCCCATCTCCCGGAGGCCCACCATGCGTTCGCGTTTCGCCGTCGCCCTCACCGCCCTTCTCCTCCCGGCGCTCGCCGGCCCGCCCGCGGCGGCGGCCGCTTCCGACGTGGAGGGACCGAACATCCTCGTCCGGGTGGAGCCCTCCACGAAGGATCGCTTCGTGGCCCTGCGCGACTCCGGCTGGGACGTGATCCACATCCACGGCAACACGTTCGACATCCTCGTCGACGACGCGCAGCTCGCGGAGCTGCTCGCCTCCGGCGACCGCGTGACGATCGAGGACGACGACGTGTACGCGAACCTCCGCGAGATCAAGGCGCGACGTGGCACCCTGATCGGCAACTACACGACCTACGCCGAGATGGCGGCGCGCATGCAGGATCGCGCTTCGACGTATCCCTCCATCTGCTCCGTGCAGAGCATCGGGACCTCGCACGAGGGTCGCGACATCTGGGCCATGAAGATCTCCGACAACGTCGGCACGGATGAGGGCGAGCCCGGCGTGCTCTACATGGGCACGTACCACGCGCGCGAGCTCATCGCGGTGGAGATCCCGCTCGCTCTCGCGGACAGCCTGCTCATGAACTACGGTTCGGATGCGCGCTACACCGACTGGGTGAACGAACGCGAGATCTGGTTCATCCCGATCGTCAACGTCGACGGTCACGTCTACGTGGAGAACAACGACACGAACTGGCGCAAGAATCGTCGCAACAACGGCGGCGGTTCGTTCGGCGTGGACATCAACCGCAACCACGACTGGCAGTGGGGGCACGATAACAACGGCTCGAGCGGCACCCCGAGCAGCCTCACGTACCGCGGCCCCTCCCCCGCCTCCGAGCCGGAAGTCCAGGCGATCCAGAACTTCGTGAACGCGCACTCGAACCTGCGCTTCAGCATCTCCTACCACTCGTACGGCGATCTCTGGTTGTGGGGACCGGGCTACAAGCCGGGTCTCTCGCCCGACCAGGACCTGTTCGGGGAGTACGGGGCCCAGGCGACCGCCGCGAACGGCTACCTCCCGGGCAATCCGGCCGTCGGCGCGATCTACATCACGAACGGCGACGTCAACGACTGGCTCTACAACTCGCCCTCGCACCCGAGGATCTACGGCATGACGCCCGAGGTCGGCTCCGCGTTCTACCCGCCGGAGAGTCAGATCCCCTCGCTCGTGGCGGAGAACATCGAGCCGGCCTGGATCGCGCTGGACAACGCGGATCGTCCCGAGCGGCTCGCGCCTCCCGGCCAGCCGACGCTCTCGGCGATTCCGGACAGCCCGAACGGTGATGCCCTCGTGCAGTGGAGCGCACCGACCACGGCCGACACGTTGCCGGTGGAGTACGAGCTCGTGATGAAGGAGGGCGCGACCGTCACGACCGACGGTTTCGAGTCCGCCGGCAGCGCGATCTTCACGAACGGCTGGACCCGTTCCACGGCGCGCAAGTTCGCGGGCTC
>JAGQIB010000440.1:0-306 GCA_020431545.1 Gemmatimonadota bacterium | reverse complement strand
TTCCGCGCCTGGTACAGCATCGAGTCGAACTGGGACTACGCGTACGCGGTGTGCTCGACCGACGGCGGCCGCACGTGGGAGAACCTCGCCGGCACGAACACCACGATGAGCGACCCCAACGGCAACAACGCGGACAACGGCATCACCGGCTCCGCGAACTGGGTCCAGATGACGTTCGACCTCGCCGCCTACGTGGGAGCGCCGGTCCGGCTCGGCGTGCGGTACTTCACGGACGGCGGCGTGCAGAACGAAGGCATCTACATCGACGACGTGTGGCCGCGTCAGGACTGGACCACCGAGACGGTG
>JAGQIB010000439.1 GCA_020431545.1 Gemmatimonadota bacterium | reverse complement strand
ATCGTTCATCGCGATCTCAAACCGGAGAATGTCATCCTCGAGGAAGGGACTGGTCGGCCGCGCATTCTCGATCTCGGGATCGCGCGGGTCGATCCGGCGTGGCTCGCGACCGGGGTCGCTTCCACGCGCGCCGGAGAGCTGCTCGGCACTGTCCGCTACATGAGTCCCGAGCAGGCGCGTGGTCAGGTCGACGGGCTCGATCGGCGCTCGGACGTCTACGCGCTGGCCCTGCTGACGTACGAGATGCTCACGGGATCGATCCCGTACGACGTGCATGACGAGACGTTGCACGAGCTGCTCGGCGCGATCCTCCTCGCCGACCCCGTGCCGATGCGTTCGCGTCGTCCGGAACTCCCCGGCGCACTGGACGCGGCGATCCTCCCGGCGCTCGCCAAGGCTCCTTGGCGCCGTCCGGAGTCGGCGGCACGGCTCGGCGAGTCGCTCGCGGCGATCCGTCGAGGGGACCGGGTGACCTCCGCGCGACTCGTGTGGCGGTGGCGCGCGCACCGCGGAGCACGTCGACTCACGCGCGCGTGGATCTTGATCGGCGCCGTGGTCACGATTCTCGTCGTGCTTCTCTCGCGCGGGCCGATCGAGGAACGTCGCACGCTGACGCGAGCGTGGGGCCGCCTCGACGCGGCCCTCGATCTGGTCCACGCCGGCGAACGCACCGACGAGCGCCTGAGGGTCGCCATCGACAGCCTTCAGGCCGCACGCGCCGACATCCAGGAACTCCACGCGCTGCCCTGGCGCGCTCCCCTCCAGCGATACGTCGCGCATCGTCTCGGGGAGGCGACGTTCCTGCTCGGAGCCCGAGTCGAATCCGCGTCGGAGCTTCGTCGCGCGTTCACGTTCTTTCAGGAATCCGCCGAGACTCCGTGCGACTCCACGCAGTTCACGGCGATCCCGGTCGATCATCCGCTCCGTGCGCTGATCCTCGACCTGGGTCCGTTCAGCGCGTGGGCAGGCGAGGGAATGGTCCTCGAGGCGCTTGCTTCATTCGATCTGCCGGTGCGTAACCTCTCGCTGTCGGTTCAGGCGCGGGAGAGTGGCTTGCAGGCGATCGAAGGCGAACCGTCCGCGTTGCGGCGCTGGCAGGCGCCTGTCTTCGCCTCGTCGGTCTCGGCGAGACGGCGCGAGCAACATCGAGCGTACCTTCTGAATGATCTGGCATGGTCGATGTCGGAGCTCGCCGTGGTCGTGGACAGTCTCTCGCGGCTGGACGACGCGCTCACGATGTTCGATCAGGTCGAGCGGATCGAGGCGCTCCGAACCGATCGTCCCGCCTACGCCTCCTATCTTCATCATCGAGGCGTGACGTTGCGACGCCGGGGAGAGCGCGACGGCTCGGCGGCGGTCCTCGTCGAGGCGGACGATGCGCTGGCCCGGGCGCTCCAGACACGCACGTTGCCGTACGGTAGCGAGGCCCACGCGGCCACGCGGATTGAACGGGTGCGTGTGCAGCTCGCTCGCGCCCGGTTGTCCGAGGCGTCGTTCCCGTCGGCCGCCGCGGAGGCGGCCGCGCGGGAGCTGAACGACGTGTGGGAACTCCTGCGTCAGGAGGGTCACGTACTGCCGCGAATCGAGCTCGCGACCGCGCTGGCGGAGGTTGCGATTCTCGCAGGGAGGTACGGGAACGACACGCCGGCCGTCGCGGCCGACTCGATCCTGACCGAGACGATCGAGGTGGCGAGCGGACTGGAAGAAGGCGCGCGCCCCCGGGCCGAGCTTCACCTGGCGCGGGCGCGGGTCCGCACCGCTGCGGGCCGGGTCGCCGAAGCGAACGAGGACCTCGCCGTCGCGCGGGACGCGATCGCCGCCGGTCAGTACCCTGCGCTCGAGCGCGAGATCGAGCGCGCCGTCGTGGCTGCGTCCCGTTCCCGCTAGACGTCTTCGTCGTCGCTCAGGAGTTGCCGCAGGCGCTCTCTCGCGCGATTCCATCGATTGCGCACGGTGCGCGCCGTCACGCCGAGGATCTGCGCGATCTCCTCCTGACGATAGCCGCCGAAGCACGACAGCTCGATCAGGTGCGCGGATTCCGGATCCCGCTCCTTGAGTCGCTCGATCGCGCGGTGAACCGCAAGCGCGTCCTCTGCGGGGGCGGGGTCCTCGATCGACTCCCCGAGCGGGACGAGGATCCGGTCGCCGCCGCGCTTGGCCGATTTGCGTCGCCGGAGGTGATCCACCAGGACCTGGCGCATTGCGGTGGCCATCAGCGCGCGCGCATGGTCGCGATCTCGAATCGTGACCGACGGACTCGCCGCCAGCTTCAGATACGCCTCGTGAACGAGGGCGGTGGTCTGCAGCGTGACCGGTCCGTGGGGCAGGCTCCCCAGGTACCGGGAGGCCACCCGCCTCAGCTCGGCGTAGGCGGCCTCGAATTCGGAATCCCGCAACGACATCGGGGCGCCTTTCCGGATCTCGGCTCCGTTCACGTGGAGGGGAGTGTAAGGCCAATTCGGCCCGCGGCGTTCCGGCACCCGCGGGGAACTTCCGGTTTCCAGCGAAGCGGAGTCTGTCCCGATGTCCCGTTCCTGTGCGCCCGCGCTGCTCGTCCTGCTGCTACTCCTCGGTCTCGGCGGCTCCACGGTCGAGGGGCAATGCGTCCGCGAGTGGTCGGACGCGTTCCCCGGCGGGGACTTCGACGGCCCGATCAACGTCGTTCGCGAGTGGAACGGCGATCTCTACGTCGGCGGCGACTTCACGCGGGCGGGAGGGCACCCCGCGAGCGGGATCGCCCGCTGGGACGGCACGGGCTGGGAGGAGGTCGGAGGTGGAGTGCTGCCCCGGCACTCGTTCCTGTTCGTGCAGGACCTCGCGATATTCGACGACGGCGGCGGAGAGGACCTCTACGTCGCGGGCAACTTCCTGGAGGCCGGCGGGCTGCCGATCCGGGGGCTCGCGCGCTGGGACGGCACGTCGTGG
>JAGQIB010000438.1:3521-7331 GCA_020431545.1 Gemmatimonadota bacterium | reverse complement strand
CAGACGATACGATCCACCGGCCGCTCGATCAAGTCGGCGAAGCGGGCCGCGTTGGCCTTGAGAAAGTACTGGGTGATGATGGTCGCGATCTCGTCCGCGTGGGTGTCCTTGTTCTCGATCCAGCGGACGAGCTGGTTCATGGACTGCGCGTCGGCCTTGCCGGAGAGCTCCGCGATGTTCGCGTCCGCCTTGAGGATCGTGGTCGTGTCCTCGCGGAGCTGCGCGATGCGCGCCGCGTCGTCGTAGATGCCGCACGGAACCTGGCAGTGCGCGAACGCCAGGTGGGGCGCCGCGACCCAGGTCGCGAGCGCCAGGAGCGAGAGCCCCAGGGTCGAAAGCTTCTTCATGGTTCCTCCGATCGATTGGAGAATCGACGGGTGGAGCGACTGCCGGCGGCCTCCGCGATTCGGAGGACGCCCGGCGAGGATCCGGACGGGTCCGGTCCCTGTCAACCGAACGGCGCGGGAGCTCGCCGCATTGCTCGCTCCGAAGCAGGATCAACCCGCGAAAAGGCCGAGAGTTCGCTCAGGAATCGAGCAGGCGCGGCAGTTCGGCGATCGAGTCGATCACCAGGTGCGGTTGCGCGGACGCCGGCGTGCGGGCGAGTCGCGACGCGTCGAACTTGCCGGTGCGCACCAGGACCGTGCGCAGGCCGGAGGCGTGTCCGCCCACGACGTCGGACTCGACGTCGTCGCCGACGATCGTGAGGGAAGACGGCGAGTGCCCGAGCAGACGTGCGGCCTGGCGGAAGAAGCCGGGCGCCGGCTTGCCCACCACGATCGCCTCGACGCGTGCCGCGTACTCGAGCGCCGCCACGAACGCGCCGGCGTCCAGCGTCCAGCCGTCGGCCGCCTTCCAGAACCGGTTCTTCTGCGCGGCGACGAGGGTCGCGCCCCCGTGCAGGTTCCGGAACGCGACGTTCAATGTCCGGAAGTCGAACGCCTCGCCGAGATCCCCGACCACGACGGCCTCGGGATCCTCCTCGGTGATCTCGAAGTCGCGCCAGTCCTCGAGCGACTCCGGCGGCATGAGCACCTGCACCCGGCGCACGCCTTCGGACGCGAGGTACGCGGCGGCGGCGTAGCCGGCCGAGAGCACGTCGTCGTCATCGGCGGGGACGCCCGCCTCGCGCAGCGACGCGGCCACCGCGACCCGCGACTTGCGACTCGTGTTCGTGGCGAACAGGAACGGGACCCCGCGCTCGCGCAACGTCGCGATCGTGGCGGCGGCGCCGGGAATCTCGACACCCGCTTCCAGGATCGTGCCGTCGATGTCGAGCAGGAATCCCACGTCGCCTCCGGCGCGAAGGGGAGGAAGCGGGACGTTAGGAAGCGGTTCCGGGGGTGTCAAGCGCCTCGCCTTGCCCGATAATGCCCGCATGGAAACGTCGCGTCCGCCGGCTCCCGATCCACGCGCGTTCCCGCGCGACGATCGGAGGATCTACGACTTCTACGTCGCCGGCCGCCAGAGCGCCGCGCTCGCGGTCGGTGTGCGACTCGGACTGTTCGACGCGCTCGCGCCCGGGCCGCGCGTCGCCGCCGAGCTCTCCGCGTCGCTCGACCTGCGGCCCCGACCGTTCCGATCGCTCGTGATCGCGTTGCGCGCGATGCGGGTCCTGGAATCGGACGACGGCGGGGAAACGTTGCGGCTCGCCCCGGACGCCGCGGAGTATCTCGTGCGCGGGCGCCCCGGCTGGCTCGGTGGGCTCGTGGATCTCGAGATCGAGCACTTCCTCTCGCCGCAGGCGCTGCTCGACGCGTTGCGCAAGGACGACTCCTCGGTGTACGGCGACACGGATCCGTGGGACGCGCACGAGGCGGATCCCGAGCAGGCGCGACGTTTCACCGCGGCCATGCACAGCGTGAGCGAGCGTCCGGCGGCCGGCCTCGCGGAGGCGATCGACTTCTCCGGCGTGCGCTCGGTGCTGGACGTCGGCGGCGGGTCCGGCGCGCTGTCGATCGCGATCGCGCGCGCATGGCCGGACACGACCTGCACCGTGTACGACCTGCCGGTGGTGTGTCCGCTCGCGGAGGAGTACGCGCGGTCGGCGGGGCTCTCCGACCGCGTGAGCACCGTGGCCGGCGACATGTTCGCGGACGCCTGGCCGTCCGGCCACGACGCAATCCTTCTCTCGCAGATCCTCCATGATTGGCCGCTCGACCTCGGAGTGGATCTGCTGCGCAAGGCCTGCGCGGCGCTTGCGCCCGGCGGCCTCCTCCTCGTCCACGAGAAGCTCGTGGACGACGACGGACGCGGGCCCCTCGCGAACGCGCTCGTGAATCTCGACATGCTCGTGTGGACCCGCGGCCAGCAGTACTCGGAGGCGGAGCTCCGCCGGTCGATTCGCACGTCCGGTTTTGCGGAGTCGTCGATCCGGCGGGTGCCCACCGCCGGCTACTGGAGCGCGGTACTCGCCCGCAAGGCTTCCTAGCGTCCAGTGAGTCGCTCCGGCTCCTCCGTGACAGGATGCGCAAGCGCCGCCCAGGAATCACGCCGGTGCGCCTGATTCCCTTCCAGTCCCCCCGGCCGATCCGCTAGAATCGAAGGCCGTTCGCATCTCGCGCCATTTCGCGAACGATCGCCCCGGATCCATCGAATCTTCGAGTACTCACCCAACGGGAGAGATCGAATGCGCTTTGCCACCCGTAGTCCCCTGGGCCTTTCCCTGGCGGCGATCGCGGTCCTCGCCGCGGGCTCCGCGTTCGCGTTCGCGCCGCAGGAGGACAGTCGTTCGCTGGAGTTCCCGCTTCCGGCGGAGCGACGTCTCCAGTCCGACCGCACCGTTTCCCTCGACGATTTCGAGTTCGGCCGCTCGGCCGCCATCGGCCACGGCTGGCAAGCCCGGCACGACCTGCTCTCCGGCCACGTCCTCATGGCGTGGGGCGGCAACTACCGCCTCAGCGAGTCCGGGGTGGCGAACGAGCGGTCGGCCGAGACCCTCGCCGCGACGTTCCTCGAGGCGAACGACGAGCTCCTCGGGACGCGTCCCGACAACCTCGAGGTTCGCAACGTGAAGCGCGCGCGCGGCAAGTACGTCGCGCACTTCCAGCAGAAGGTCGGCGGGCTCACCGTGTGGAAGTCCGACGCGTACGTGCTCATGGGTGAGGACGGACGCCTGATGTCGTTCGGGTCGAACTTCTTCCCCGAGGACGGCCTGATCGAGCACGCCACGCTGAGCGCGACGGACGCGATCGCGGCGGCCGCGCACGATCTCGGCACGGAGCCGCGCACGGATCTGCCGATCCTGACCGAGCAGTACCTGGTGGCGGCCGAGGCGGGCGAGTTGCTCGAGCTCACGCCAGCGTGGCGCGTGGTCTTCGAGAGCGAGACGCCGTTCGGCAAGTGGGAGTCGTTCGTGCACGGCCAGACGGGCGAGGTTCTCAGCCGTCGCAATCACTATCATCCGGTGAACGTGGTCGGAAACGTCGGCGGCAGCGTGGACAACCAGCCGCCGACCTACGCCTGGTGCGACGGCGAGGGCCCCGAGGTGCTCGCGCACGCGAACGTCTCCGTGTCCGGCGGCGGCACCGGCGTCACCGATCTGAACGGAGACTTCGACATCACGCACGGCGGCACCGCCGATGTCAGCGTGACGACGTCGTTCCAGGGTCCGTTCATCAACGTCAACCGGTTCACCGGCCTCGGCGCCGACGCGTCGCTCACGCAGACGTTCACGCCGGGCACCCCGGGCACGTTCGACTGGAACGACGGCAACGCACGGCAGGACGAGCGCGACTGCTTCTACCAGGCGAACCTCGTGCACGATTTCATCACGGGCATCGATCCCGGCATCGGCACGCTCGATTACTC
>JAGQIB010000438.1:0-3379 GCA_020431545.1 Gemmatimonadota bacterium | reverse complement strand
GGCCACGGCGTGACGCAGGAGGTCTACCAGAACAACGGCTCGCCGGAGCCGCCGGGCGGCCTGCACGAGGGCAACTCGGACGTGATCGCGAACTTCATCGATCGCAATCCCGTGATCGGCTACGGCTTCTCGTCCAGCACGGGCTGCGGCAGCGGCATTCGCAACGCCGTCAACGGGCTGACCTACCCCGCGAACAACGAGAACGGCGGCCACACCGCCGGCCAGGTCATCGCGGGCTTCCACTGGCTCGCGTGGCAGAACATGCTCGCGTCCCTGACGCAGGCCGAGGCGGATCAGACCGCGTTCGACACGTGGCACTTCGCGCGGGACATGGGGACGCCGCAGACGTTCCCGGCGCAGGTCCTGTGGACGTTCATGATGGACGACGACGACGCGAATCTCGACAACGGGACGCCTCACTACGACTACTTCTGTCCGGCGGCCGAGCAGAAGGGCTTCACCTGCCCCGAGATCCTGGTGGGTGTGCTCATCAACCACGACCGGCTCGGTCACGTGACCGGCGCCGGCGGTTCGGACTACGACGTCGTCGCGACCATCGTGTCGACGGCGGCGGCGCTGGATCCGTCGCTGCTGGAGCTGCACTGGCGGGTGGACGGCGGTGCGTACCAGACGACGCTCCTGACCGCCACCGGCAACCCCGACGAGTACTCGGCGTCCATTCCGGCGCTCCCGAAGGACGGCCAGGTCGAGTACTACCTCTCGGCCGAGGACGTCGTGGGCAACTCGCGCAACGATCCGCCCACGGCGCCCGGCACGGCGTACGCGTTCGACGTGTGCAGCGTGTACGAAGACGCCGAGGGTGACATCAGCGGCTGGTCGCTCGGCGTCGGCGGGGACACCGCCACCACCGGCACCTGGGAGCGCGTCGATCCGATCGGCACCGCGGCCCAGCCCGAGGACGACACGACGACCGGCGCGGGCACGCAGTGCTTCGTGACCGGGCAGTGCTCCGGCCCGCTCTGCTCGGGCGGCTGCACGCTCGGCTGCAACGACATCGACGGCGGCACCACCACGCTGCTCTCGCCGGTGTGGGACATGACAGGCAAGGTGAACGTGAAGGTGAAGTTCGAGCACTGGTACTCGAACAACACCGGCGCCGAGCCGAACGCCGACAACTGGGTCATCGACATCTCGAACGACGGCGGTTCGTCCTGGACGAACGTCCTGAACACCGCCGCGAACTTCGCGTGGACCACCGACCTGGTCGACGTGGACATCCTGTTCGGGACGCCGGGCCAGATCCGTCTCCGCTTCATCGCGAGCGACCTGGCCGGCGGTTCGGTCGTCGAGGCGGCGGTGGACGACGTGCGCATCCTGGCCGAGACGCAGGCGACGGACGCGCCGGTGATCGGCGGCGGCACGGTGGCGTCGGTGGTGACGCTCGACGCGGCCCAGCCGAACCCGTTCCGGGAGACCACGAACCTCGCGTTCGCACTGCCGCAGCGCGCCGACGTCTCGCTGCGCGTGTACAACGTGCAGGGCCAGATGGTCCGTGAGCTCGTGCACGGCGTGCAGGACGCTGGCCGTCACGTGGCGGAGTGGGACGGTCGGGACAGCGCGGGCAACCGCGTGGCGACCGGCGTGTACTTCTACCGGCTCGACGCGAACGAGCGCACGCTCACCCGCAAGATGACCGTGATGAAGTAAGCGGTCCACACGATCGACGTTTCGGAGCCCGGGGCCGCGAGGTCCCGGGCTTCTTCGTTCCGCGCGCGCGGGGGAGCCCGTATGCTCGCGCCCATGCTGCACTTCCTGGGCTCCGAGATCGGGCGGGGACATCCGTTCTACCTGGACGGCGTGCGTCGCGCGCTGCGCGCGTCCGGCCGCGGCGACCTGATCGTCCGCGACACCGACGTCTTCGCGGTTTCGCGCGGCACGGCGGCGCTCGCCTGGCGCGCCGTGCGTCAGGCCTACACGTGGGCGGGCCGGGGCGGTGTGGTCTCGGCGGCGTACCACCTGGCCCGGAGTCGGGCGCGGTACGGATCGGACTCGCTCGCGTCGCGCGTGCTCGGTCGCGACCTGCGGCGCTGGGCGGGCCGGGAGGGAATCGTGGTGGTGGACCATCCGGTGGTGGCCGGCGCGCTCGGCGATCGACCGGACATCTTCTACGTGCACGGCGAGATGGTGGCGCCGCCGGAATCGGTCGCCACGAACGCGGCGCGGATCTTCGTGCCGGTGGAGGACACGGCGTACGTGTTCGTGCGCGGTGGCGTGCACCCCGATCGCGTGCCCGTCACCGGGGTGTGCGTGGAGAACGAACTTCTGCCCGGCGCGTTCGACGGCCTGGAGGCACGGCGCGGGAGGATCGCGGGCGACGGACCGCTCGCCGTGGCGTTCTTCAGCTCCGGCGCGGAGCCGCCGCCGCACGTGCGCGTGATCACGGCCGGCCTGCGCTCGCTCGCGGCGGCGGGGAAGCATCGCGCCGTGGTCTTTGCGCGGGCCGGCGGCCGGCTGGAGTCGGCGGTGGCTCCGCTCGCGGATCGCGTGGAAATCGTGCGGTTTCGCGATCGACTGTCGCTCGACCGGCTCACGGCGTCGCGATTCGAGCGATTCGACGTCGTGGTGTCCCCGCCGCACGAGCGCTCGAACTGGGCGGTCGCGCTCGGAACGCCCTTCCTCCTGGTGGGACCGGACATCGGACCGTTCGCGCCCCGCAACCGGGATCTGTTGCTGCGGCGCGGCGTGGCGGTGGGTCTCTCGGAGACGGACGCGATCTCGCTTTCCGCGTGGATCGACGGACTTCGCGCGAACGGCCATCTCGCGCGCATGTCCTCGTTCTCGGGCGGCGTGTCGTTTCGCGGGTTTCCGCGCATCGCGGAGCTGCTGATCGCGGAGTGCGAGCGGAGGCGATCCGCGTGATCCATGACCTGGGCGACGGGGCGCGTCTGCTGCGCGACGTGGAGACGTTCGCGTTCCCGCGGGCGGCCGGCGGTCCGGCGGAGCGACGCGCGGCGGAGCTCGTGCGGGAGCGCTTCGAGTCGCTCGGCCTGCCGACGGAAGTGGAGACGTTCCGGGTCGGCGCCGACGGGGTACGGCGGTTGCGGCTACGCGCGTACGGACTGGTCGCGGCGGCGATCGCGATCGTGGCGCTGTTCCCCGGGCACTTCGGCAGCGGAATGGTCGGGGTGGTCACCCTGCTCGCGGTACCGCTTCTCTCGCGCTGGAACCGTGGCATCGAGCGGTTCTTCGAGGCCGGTCCGCCGATCGAGAGCCGGAACGTGATTGCGCGGCGGCCGGGTCGCGGGGAAGGGGTGCCAAAGGTGGTGTTTCTGGCCCACATGGACTCGAAGTCGGCCGCGTTGCCGACGTTCGTGACCGTGGTCGTGATCCTCGCGGCGCTCGCGGCGCTGATCGCGGG
>JAGQIB010000437.1 GCA_020431545.1 Gemmatimonadota bacterium | reverse complement strand
GGAATCCCAGAAATCCAGAACCGTCAGATCCCGTCCCGGCGCCACGACGGTCGGTCCCTCCGGCGAGCCGGTGGCCGGCTCCTCGACTCCGGTGAGATTCTGCGTGTACCCGACCGCCACGACGTTCTCCGCGTAGGCGGCATCGCTCGCGTAGGAAGCCGGTGCGCCGATCGAGAGATCCCCGGTCCCGCACACCAGCAGCGCATTCTCCGCCTTCACGACGTCACAGAGACTCTCGAGCGTCAAAGAACCCCCGCCGGAGTCGCTGAGGATGACACTCAGGTTGGCGACGACCCGCATCCCTTCGTCTTTGCCCCAGAGGAGCGACTGCATCACGCCGCCGTACACGCTCGACACCGTGCCGTTCTTGCTGTCGTCGAGCGAGCGGCAGATCCCGATCGGCGACGCCCAGTTCATCCCGCAGCATCCCGAGAGGTCGGGTGTGCCCGGCGGCACGAGCTGGGGCTTCGCGCCGACGATCCCGGTCATCGCGAGGCCGTGTCCGTTCAGGTCCGCGACCTTGTCGCCCTCCGTCGTGGAGAAGATGCCGGTGATCTCGTACTCGTCGAGGTAGTCTCCGCCGTACCAGAGGCGCGCGCCCTCCAGGTCGAGGTGCGAGGCGACGCCGGAATCGATCACCGCGATGAACACGCCGTCGTTGCCCTGCTGTACCGCCCAGGCGTGATCCATGCCGATGTCCTTCATTCCCCACTGCCAGCTGTAGTAGTCGACGGGAGCCTGGAGGAACCTGTCGTAAGGCCAGAGCGGAACGGGCGCGGTCGTTCCGACCATCAGGAAGTCGGGCTCCGCGAACTCGACGCCGGTCGCCGCTCCGGTGCGAGCCTCGAGGGCCGCGAGCGCGTCGAGCGCGGGGATCTGGCTCGGGAGCGCGATCACTCCGAACGGTCCCACGTAGCCCTTGAGACGGGAGCCCGGAATCGTGGCGAGCACGTCGGCGAAGAGATCTGCGTTGCGCGCCGTGAGATCGAGAGCGGAGACCTGCGGATTCGTCCGGATCCGGACGACGATCTGATCGGCGCGAAACAGGCGGGTTTTACCCGCCCAGGTTCCCGAGTCCACGGGGAAGGAGGGCATGTCCGCCTCCGGCGTCGGGCGTTGCGAGCGACGTTGCGATCATAGCATGGTAGGCTTCCGATTCGCGGCTCCCGTCGCCCGCGGCGGGGTGGACACCGACACGCCGAGAGGGCCCATGAGTCCCGCCGACACGCATCCGCGGATCCTGGCCGCCGTCCTGGCGACGTTCGCGCTCGGCCTCGCGCCGCCAGGCATCGCGCTCGAGGCCCGCTCCCTCGAGCAGACCGGCGCAGCCCTTCGCACGGCTGCCGACACCCGCGCCCGCGGCGACTTCTCCTACGACACCGCCGACGCCCTCCTCGCGATCCGCAACGCCGACTGGCCGCCGGATCTCGAGCGCACCCCACGCAGCGCACGCGACAAGTACGCCCTCCTCGGCATCGATCTGCCGCCGGCCCGCCCGCTGCAGGAGCGGCGCCGGATTCCGAGCAAGCCGGCGCGCGTCGACGATCGACCGATCCTGAACCGCGACCGCGTCCTCGTGAAGTTCGTGGACGGAACCCGCGTCCGCCTCCGCTCCGGTCGTCTCACCGCGGCCGGCGCACCCCTCCCCGCCGTCGACGCGATCCTCGCGGACTACCCCGAGGCGACGTTGCTCCGCGCCTTCGACACGGACGAGCGAATCCTCGACGCGAACCGGGAGACCGGCGAGCGCATCAGCGGCCGTCGCCTCGCCGATCTGAACAACTTCTACGTCGTCTCCTTCCCCGCCCCGAGCGATCGCGGCCCCGCGCTCGCGAACGAGCTGCTGCGCCTCGACGTCGTCGAGACCGCGTACCTCGAGGCGCCGGCCGACGTTTCCTCGTGCGCGGACCTGGCCCCCGCCACGCCCTACTGGCGCGCGAGCCAGTTCCACCTGGAGCCGGCGCCCGCGGGCGTGAACGCGCCGTACGCGTGGGCGTACCACCCCGGCGGGAACGGCGCCGGCCCGCAGTTCTGGGTGTGCGACCTGGAGCACTCGTGGTGCTTCGACCACGAGGACCTCGACATCGACGAATCCGACGTGATCAACGGCTCCGTGAACAACGCCGGGCCGAGCCACGGCACCGCGGTGCTCGGACTCATCGGCGCCTGCGACAACGACTACGGCATGACCGGCATCACGCCCGACGTCTCCCTCAAGATGTGCGACTTCAACAACGCGAACACCGCCGCGAGCGCGATCGCCATGGCGGACGCCGTGCTCATGCCGGGCGAGGTGCTGCTGCTCGAGATCCACCTGCCCGGTCCGGAAACCGGCCTGGCCTGCGCGTGCAACTGCCCGCAGTTCGAGTACGTGCCGGTGGAGTGGGACGCCGCCGCGTTCGCGGCGATCGAGACCGCGGTCGCGAACGGCCTGATCGTGGTGGAAGCCGCCGGGAACGGATCCGTGGACCTCGACGCCGCCCTCTACGACGGCTGGTTCGACCGCGCGACGCACGATTCCGGCGCGATCCTCGTCGGCGCGGGCGCGCCGACCTCACACACGCCCGAGTGCTGGACGAACTCCGGGAGCCGGGTGGACGTCCACGCGTACGGCTCCGGCCTCTACACCGCCGGCTACGGCGACCTGTGGGG
>JAGQIB010000436.1 GCA_020431545.1 Gemmatimonadota bacterium | reverse complement strand
GGAGGGTCCGCCGGCCCGCCTCAAGTGCCCCCCGGGATCGGCCGATTTTCGGGATGGAATCCGAGTTTCCATCCATCCCATCCGAGGTCGATGCCGTGCAGTCCACCCGCTCGATCCGGCTTGCCGCCCCCGTCGCCGTGCTCGCGCTCGGCCTCGGGGCATGCAGCCAGGATCCCTCCTCGCCGTCGACAGACGGTCAGACCATCGCGGACTTCGTCGCCTCCGCCTCGATCGAGAGCACGCAGGGCGAGTTGCAGACCCACGCGATTCCTCGCCCGATGCGCGGCGGCCCGACGCTCGAGGTCGACAGCCACCCGACGATCGTGAACGGTGGCACCGCGACGCTGCACCTCTCGGCGGCGACGCCGTTCCAGACCGTCTACGTGGCCGGCAGCGCTCCGGCCTCGCAGCTCTTCATCCCCGTGACGGGCTTCTACGAGGTCGCCCTCGCGGCGCCGACGAGCTCCGCGGATCTGCTCATCACGTTTCCGCAGGTCCTGCCGGTCTCCGAGTTCGAGCTCTACGTCGCGGCGGCCGACGGCAACGGCAACGTCGGGAGCATGGCGACGAACGGGTTCGAGGCCCTGACCGTGGGCTCGGGCGACGTCCAGGTCACGGTCGCCTGGGACACCGATGCCGACGTGGACCTCCATGTCGTGGACCCCATCGGTTACGAGATCTACTGGGCGGATCGCACTTCCCCGAGCGGCGGTCAGCTCGATCTCGACTCGAACGCCGGCTGCTTCACGGACGGCGTCCGCAACGAGAACATCACGTGGGGGGTCGGCGCGGCGCCGCAAGGCACGTACACCGTGCGCGTGGACTACTGGAGCAACTGCAGCTTCTCCGAAACGAAGTACACGGTGCTCATCAACAACGGTGGCGACATCTCGATCCATCACGGCACGTTCACGGGCTCCGGTGACGCCGGCGGCTTCGGGAGCGGGGTCCTGATCGATTCGTTCACGCGGACGGCAGGACCGATGCCGACGCCTCTGCGCGCGGCCCAGGATCGCCGAGTCGGACCGACCACGAAGTAGATCGAGCGGTGGGCAGCGCTCGTCTCGTCGAGCGGCCCACTCAGTCCAGAAACGGGAAGTTCCCTCAAACCCGGTGGGTTCCAGTGAAAGCAGTCCTTCTCCCGCTCGCCGCCGCCCTCGTCCTCGTGACGCCGGCGCTGACGCGCGCGGACACCGTCTACTACGAGAAGTCGGGACGGAGCGGCATCGAGTCCGTGTCCGGCAAGATCACGAAGGAGACCAAGGGCTCCGTGGAGATCACGACCGAGAACGGCAAGGTCGTCTCGATCTCGAAGGACCGCGTGTTCAAGATCGTGCGGGACAAGATCAAGCCGAAGGTCCAGTCGGCCCCCGCCCAGTCCATCCGGATCTCCGACACCGGATCCGCGCCCGTGGAGGAGGCGCCGGAAACCGCGGCGCCGGCGGCGGAACCCGCCCCCGTGGCCGAGCCGGAGAGCGCCGCGCCGCAGCCCACGGCGACGCCCGAAGTGAGCGCCGCGGCGACCGCGGATCCGACACCGGTCGCTCCGGCTCCGGACGCGAGTCGATCGGAAACGTCGACGGCCGCGCCGGGGCTCACCGTGAGCTCGACGGTGCCCACGCCGACCGCATCCGTCCCGACGACCACGACCTCGACCGCGACGGACTCCGAGATCACGCGGGGCATGTCTCTGATCTCGCGAACGATGGACGACGACTACGAGGACGACTCTCCGAGCCCGTATCACTTCGGCGTGAAGGGCGGCATGAACATGTCGAACCTGAGTGTGGATCCGGTCGAGCTCGAGGAGAGCGACACGTTGAACAGCTTCGCGGTGGGCGCGTGGTGGGGAATGCCGCTCAACCGTCGCTTCTCGCTCCAGACCGAGGCGCTGTACACGGTGAAGGGCGACACGGAGTCCGGACCGGGCTACACCGCGACCACGAAGATGAGCTACATCGACGTGCCCGTACTCGCCAAGGTCGGCTTCCTGCACGACTCTCCGGCGCGGCCTTCGTTGTTCTTCGGGCCTTCCATGGCCGTAAACCTGTCCGCGAGCTCCAAGCTCACGGGCGCCGACAGCGAGATCGAGCTCGACGTGAAGAACGAGGTCAACACGTTCGATCTCGGCCTCGTGCTGGGCGGCGGCGTGGACTTCGCGGTGGGCGGCCGCAGCTTCGGTGTGGACCTCCGGTACTCGAAGGGGCTCACGAACGTCGCGGGGGATGCGGTCGGCGCGACGGCCCACAACGACATGATCGCCGTGATGGGGTCGATCGGCTCGCGCTGATCGGCCTGTCCAGCCGCGCGCGATCCCGCATTCGGCGAAGCCGTCAGCGGTAGCTCGCCTTCGTTCGCCCCCACGACTCCGGCTCGACTCCGACCCCGGACGTGTTGAAGAGGTGCCCGCTGACGGGCGCGTCGAAGCCGGCGGGGGCCGGCTGCGAGATCGCCCCGGTGAAATCGAGATCGGCCGCGCAGACGCCGCACTCCGTCAGCACCTCCGGCAGATACAGGCCGGCGACGTACGTCGCGTCCCCGAGCGACAGCGTGAAGATGCCGCTCGCGAGATGGAGGGAGACGAGGCCACTCGTCGCCTCGGTCCGCAGCACGAGCTCCCCGTCCGCGAACGACGCGGGACACGTCGCGTTCGGCGGGTAGACGCCGTAGCCGAACTCCGCGGGCACGGACTCCCGGTACAGATCGATTCGCCCGGGGCCGGCCAGGACGATGCTCCGCCTCGTGGAGTCCTCCGTCACGACTTCCGCCGCCCACCCGTGGATCCAGAACGTGTAGTCGTAGCTCGCGGTGTCCCAGGGGACGGCGACCCACTCGCCGCTGGACGGAACGAACGTGCCGACGATCGAGAGACTGTCTCCGACTCCCATCGTGGCGAGGGCGCCGGAGGTCCAGAGCGCGCCGTCGAACGCGCCGACGTACTCGTACGTGCCGCCCGCGGCACCGACCGAAGGGGCGGCGAGCAGCGCCCCGAGCAGGATCACAGAGCATCGAAGTCTCAGCAATGAAGGTGCCTCCGGGACGAGATCGGCACGGTCACCCGTTCCTGACTTCGGCTCCGCGGCGGTGATCCGACGACTAGCCCGTCGGCCGCTCTCCCCCGCGATCCTTCACGAGATTCGTGGCGAGGGCGATCATGCTGCCCACGTCGCTGAGGTTTGCGGGCAGGACGAGCGTGTTCCCCGCCTTCGCGAGTCGCCCGAACTCGGATACGTACTGTTCCGCCACGCGCAGCCGCATCGCCTCGGTGCCGCCCGGGGCGTCGAGCGCCGTGGCGACCTGGCGGAGCCCTTCCGCTGTCGCCTGGGCGACGGCGAGGATCGCCTCGGCCTCGCCCTCCGCCTCGTTGATCTGCTGCTGGCGTTTCGCCTCGGACTCCTTGATCAGGCGCTGTTTCTCGCCCTCCGCCCGGTTGATCTGCGCGTCGCGCTCACCTTCGGACGTCAACACGGTGGCGCGCTTCTCCCGCTCCGCGCGCATCTGCTTCTCCATCGCGCTGAGCACGTCGTG
>JAGQIB010000435.1 GCA_020431545.1 Gemmatimonadota bacterium | reverse complement strand
ATTCCCGGGTAGTGGGTCAGTTCAAAATGACCCACTACCGATTCCCGGCGCCCGTTGACAGCGGGCTCGTGGAGTCTCTAGACTTCCCCTGGCTCTCCCCTCGTCCGTCCCTGAAACACTTCGGCCTGACGTCGACTTCGAGCGCGGAGCAAGTACCCCTTTGTGCATCTTTGCAGATTCCGGTGTTCGTGCCGCGCTCCGGCGCGCGCCCGCCTGGATGATCGCCCTCGTGTCGCTCGGCGCGATCGCGCCGCGGGCCCACGCGGTGGCGGACACGCTGGGCGTCGCCGAGAGGGAAGACCACTCTCCGTACCTGGTTGCGGGGCCGAACGGTCCCGCGGCTCTCTGGATCGCGACCGCGCCCGACACGGGATCGGCCGGACGATTCGACGAGATCGCGTTCTCGCAGCGACTGTCTTCGGGCTGGACCGCGCCCGAGATCGTGGCCTCGGGCGGGGACTACTACACGCCCCAGGTCGCGTTCGCCCCGTCGGACGAGCGGTGGATCTGCTGGGCCGAGCACGACGGCACGGACTCGCAGATCCGGGTCCGCTGGAACGACGCCGTCACTTCGCAGACGTTCACGCTCGGTGACCCGGCGCAGCCGGATCTCGCCCCGATGATGTGCGTCGCCCGCAACGACAGCGTCGTCGTGGTGTGGCAGGGCTGGCGCGAGGACGACTACGAGATCCTGCTCTCCACGGGCAACTCGACCGGCTTTTCCGCGCCCGTCGTCATCTCGGCGTCCGCGCTCAACGATCGGGATCCGCAGATCGTGTGGGGCGCCGATCGGGCCTGGATCGTGTGGTCGTCGTACGAGAACCAGCCGTACAACCTCTCGTGTCGCACGTTCGACGGGGGAGCGCTGACGCCGGAAGTCAGCCTCACCGATTCGTATCGCGCGCGGAACCTGCACCCCACGATCGCGTGGGACGATGCGGCCGGCGTGCTCTGGGTCGCCTGGATCAAGGTCAACCAGGGGTGGGCGGGCTTCAACCAGCACGAGTTCCCCGCGCTCTACGACCGGGGATCGCCTCGGATTCTCGCCTACGACGGGACGAGCCTGTTCCATCCCGCGGGGCTCGACGCCGACGAACGCTATCCGTTGCTGGACATGGAGCAGCTCGGCTACGAGCGCTACGTCTACAGCGGACCGATCCCCGCCTACGACCGCTTCGGCACCGGGTTGCAGCTCGCGATCGACGCCGGCCACCGGGTCTGGATCTTCCAGAAACAGGTCGGGTCCCTCACGGAGGGATCCGTCCCGAACCGCTACTTCGGCGCGATCGGTACGAACTTCCGGGGAGCGACCTGGGCCGCGCCGAACGAGTTCGCCGAACTCCGTACGTCGATCGGGTGGGAAGCGCCGCGCGCCGTCGCCGTCGGGGACACGCTGTGGGTTGCGTGGACGGCCGACGATCGCACGCCGGTCCTCGACACCGTACTGAACTGCTTCGGCCACGACTTGAATCTCGTGATTCGCGCCGTGCCGCTCGACAACTCGTCGTCTCCCGCGCCGACGCTCGTCCCGATCGGCTCGCCGGGGACGCCGCCGACGCTTTCTCCCACGCCGCGCGAAGACTTCACGGTGCAGGATGGGAACCGCACGCTGCATCTGCTCTGGGGCGACAATCACCGCCACAGCCACGACCTGTCCTGGGACGGCACCTCGGATCCGCCCTATCTCGACAACGTGATGTACGGCCAGGACTGGCTGAAGTACGACTTCCTCGCGCCCTCGGATCACGCCGAGAAGTTCGGGAAGGCCGAGTGGGCGTGGGTCGCGAAGTGGGCGACGATCCTGGACGTGCCCGATCACTTCCGGCTGTTCCCGGCCTACGAGCGCTCGATGCGGGGCGGGGCGGGAGGCGATCAGAACTGCCTGTACCGGAGCGTCGACGAGTTCGAAGAGTCGACGGCGGGCTACCCGGCGATCTCGAGCTGGCACACGATGTACGCGGCGCAGGCCGGTCGCGACGTGATCGCGGTGCCCCACACCATGGCTCAGTGCGGCGGCGACGCGACCATCGACTGGTACCACCTCGCGGACGGCGATCCGTCCGTGCTGCCGGCCCCGTTGCGCCTGATGGAGGTGTACCAGGCGGCGCGGGAGAGCTTCGAGTATCCCGGCTGTCCGCGGCAGTTCACGGGTTGCGTGACCGCGCCCGACACGGGCTGGGTGTCCGTCCCGCTCGCGCTCGGCATGCGCGTGGGGCTGCTCGCGGCGAGCGATCACGACATCAAGGCCGCGTACGTCGGCGTGCTCGCGGAGGACCGATCCCGCGACGCGATCTTCGAGGGACTGTACGCGCGACGCACGTCGGGCACGACGCGAACGAAGCGCGCGAGCCTGGAGTTCCGCGTCGCGGGCGTCTTGCAGGGCGGGGAGACGGTCTCGGCCACGTCGCCCACGATCTTCGTCTCCATGCACGCCGACGAGCCCGTGTCCGTGATCGAGATCAACAAGAACGGCAACCCGAGCTGGTTCTCGGTGGCGTGCACGTCGGCCGACACCACGTTCCAGTTCGTCGATCCCGATCCGGTCGTGCCGGGAACGTCGAGCTTCTACTACCTGCGCGTGCGCGACTCGATCGATCGGATGTTCTGGGCCAGTCCCGTGTGGGTCGACTTCGTGCAACCGACGGACGTGCCTACGGTGGCGGCCACCGTTCCGGTCGACTGGACGCTGTCCGTTTCCCCGAACCCTGCGCGGGACGCGACCTCGATCCGCCTCGTGGGGTTACCCACCGACACTCCGGCCACCGTGCGCATCCACGACGTGTCCGGCCGCCTCGTGCGGAGTCTCGCGCCCGCGGCGGGCAGCGGACCGGTGACGTGGGACGGCCGCGACGCGTCCGGTCACGAGACGGCCGCGGGCGTCTACTGGGTCGTCGCGCAGAGCGGCGGCCGGATGCAGCACAAGCGGCTGGTGCGGCTCCGGTAGGGCAGCCTACGACGTGTAGTCGCGCATCGCCCGTGCCATCTCGCGCAATCGCAGGTCGACCTGGCCGTTCACCGTCCCGCGCGGATACGGACGCTTCCCGTAGCGCTCCCCGGCCGCGACTCCCGTGAGGATCTCGATCCCCTGGTCGATCGTGTGGACCGGGAAGATGTGGAAGCGGCCGTCGCGGACCGCCTGCACGACCCGCTCGGCCAGCATCAGCTCCGCCACGTTCGACGCGGGGATCAGGACTCCCTGCTGCCCCGTGAGTCCCATGCGCACGCACACGTCGAAGAATCCCTCGATCTTCTCGTTCACGCCCCCGATCGGCTGCACGTCGCCCTTCTGGTTCACCGAGCCGGTGACCGCGAGGTCCTGCCGCAGCGGGAATCCGGAGAGTGCCGAGAGGATCGCGTAGATCTCCGTGGACGAGGCGGAGTCGCCGTCCACTCCGTGGTACGACTGCTCGAAGCACACGGACGCGGACAGCGTGAGCGGCTTCTCCTGCGCGTACTTCTGGCGGATGTAGCCGGAGAGGATCTGGATGCCCTTGTCGTACGTACGCCCCGAGAGCTCGGCCTCGCGCTCGATGTTGATGATGCCGGAGTTGCCCATGGCGACGGAGGCCGTGATCTTGGACGGCAGACCGAACGCGAACTCGCCCGCGTCGAACACCGCGAGACCGTTCAGCTGGCCGCGCTTCATCCCGTCGACGTCGATGAAGATCGAGCCTTCCTCGATGAGCTCCTGCATCTTCTCCATCGCGAGCGCGTTGCGGTCGTCCTTCGCGTCGAGCGCCTCCTGGACATGCTCGCTCCCGACCGTCTCCGCGCCCGAGCGCCGGGCGAAGTACGCGGCCTCGCGCACCGCGTCGGCGATCAGGTTGAACCGCGTGGAGATGCGATTGCGCCGCCCGGCGAGGCGCACGCCGTACTCCGCGATGCGGGCGACGGCGGTGCGATCGAACGGCGGAAGGCTCTCCTCCTCCACCAGGCGCTGGACGAATCGTCCGTAGTCCACGAGCTGGGTCGCGCCGTTCGGCATCTCGGTATCGAAGTCCGCCCGGACCTTGAAGATCTTGCGGAAGTCGTCGTCGTACGCGTGGAGGACCGAATAGGTGTTCACGTCGCCGATGAGGACGACCTTCACCGAGATGCAGACGGGCTCCGGCTTGAGCGCCACCGGCCCGAACACGCCCTGGGTCGCGGCCGGAATCTCCAGGCGTCCGGTGCGGAGCGTCCGCTTCAGCGCGTTCCAAACCGCGGCGGATTCCGAGAAGACGTCGGTGGCGTTGAGAACGAGGTAGCCGCCGTTCGCACGGTGGAGGCTGCCGCCGCGGATCTTCGTGTGATCGATCGGTTCCTCGCCGTCGGGGTGGACGACCCGATCGATCAGGCCGAACAGCTGCGATGCGGTGGGCATGTTCTCCACCACGACCGGCGCGCCCTTCGCCTCCGAGTTGTCGACCACGACGTTGACCGCGTACCGGGTCTCCGCGTCCGACGCGGTGTCCTCCTCCACCTCCTCCGCGGAGGGCCCTTCCGACTTGCCCACGAACTCGCTGAGGTGGGCGAGCACGTCGCGCTCCACCTGATCCAGCCACTTCATCACCTCCGGGCACTCCCGGAAGTCCTCGCGCACCATCTCCACGCCGCGCGCCGCCACGGGGCCCGCCGTGCTCTGCGCGTGCTCCGCGAACCGGTGCAGCATGTCGGTCTCGATGCGCACGGCCTCGCGCACCACGCTCTGCAGCTCCTCGGAGAACGGCTTGAGCTTCTCGTGGATCTCCTTCAGCTCGTCGCTCGTGGGCGAACCGGACTCGGCGGCTTCGGTCTCGAGCTCGTCGAGGATCTTCGGCTCGCCCTTCCACACGGGCACGACCTGCGGGTTCGCGATCGGACCGGCCTGGACCTGCACGAGCGCGAAGCCCGCCGCCTCGACCTTCTTCTCGAACGCCTGGATGCCTTCGCGCTGGCGCGTCTTGAAGCGCTCCACGATCGCGTGGCGCTGGCGAAGATACTCCTCGCTCTCGAACACCTGCGGCAGGTCGCGCTCGAGCCGGCGCAGCAGCAGCTTCATGCGCGCGGCGAGACGTCGGCCGCGGCCGGCGGGGACCACGAGCGCCTTGGGCCGATCCCGGTCCACGAAGTTGTGCACGTAGCAGAGATCGGGCGGCGTTTCGCGATCGTGATCGAGACGCTCGAGCACGGAACGGATCGTGGTGTTGCGGCCGGTTCCCACGAACCCCGTCACGAAGATGTTGTAGCCGGGAGAGTCCATCTCCAGTCCGAGCTGGATCGCGCGCAGGGCACGCGCCTGGCCGATGATCTCGCGGTGGGGCTCGAGCTCCGTCGTGTCCGCGAACGGAAGGGATCCGGGGTCGCAGTACCAGCGGAGGTCCTCGGGTGCGAGCGTCGGGTGCGCGGGGGCGGCGTGTTCGGTCATGGGTCTCCTCGCGAGGGGGGGCGCCGGGCCGGGGCCCACGCCGGAATCGGAGGGGAGGATCATACCGGGACCTCGCGGACCTTACGAGACCCCGACCGGCCGGTTTCGCTCCGCTCGGAGGCGGCCCGCCGCGCCGGATGGCCGGTGGATGCTGTTCGCGAGTCCTCGGGCCACATAGACTGCCCCGCGGAGGGCAGATCGGTGACGAAGGCGGCGGAGAGAGAGTCGGTCGGTGCCCCCGCTTCCGCGGGGAGGGTCCCGGCCGTGTCCCACGTACGGCAACGCCTGATCGCCTGGTACCGGCGTGCGGCACGGGATCTCCCGTGGCGTCGCGACCCCACGCCCTGGAACGTGTGGGTCTCCGAGATCATGCTGCAGCAGACCCAGGTCGGGGTCGTCCGTGGCTATTTCGAGCGCTTCACCGCGCGCTTTCCGGACGTCGTCACCCTGGCCGACGCCCCGGTCGACGACGTGCTCCATCTGTGGAGTGGGCTCGGGTACTACGCCCGGGCGCGCAACCTACACCGCGCGGCGGAGGTGGTGCGCGACGCCCACCGCGGCGCGTTCCCGGAGGACGTCGAGTCGGTCGCGGCGTTGCCCGGAATCGGGCGCTCGACCGCCGGTGCCATCCTCGCGCTGTCCCGAGGGCAGCGCCATCCGATTCTCGATGGCAACGTCAAGCGCGTGCT
>JAGQIB010000434.1 GCA_020431545.1 Gemmatimonadota bacterium | reverse complement strand
TCCGCGAGCTCGCGAGGCGACGCGCCGAGATCGATGACGACCGTCGCGTCCGGCGAGTCGCCCCGCCCCGAAAGGACGCCGTGTCCGTCTTCCCGCGCCACGCGGGCGACGAGCTCGGCCAGCCCCGGCTCTCCTCCTTCGATCCGAATCCGCATGCTCTCACGTTCCGGATCCGCTGCGCGCCTGTCAAGCGACCGGCCTCCGGCGGCGGAGCGGGGTTGCCAACGAGATCCGCGCGGAGCAGACTCCGACGACTCCAGCCCGAGGATCCTCCGTGCCGACCCCCCCGTACGCCGTCGTACTCGGCACCGCTCAGGACGGCGGCTTCCCGCACGTCGGGTGCGGCTGCGACGCGTGCTCCCGCGCGGTCGCGGAACCCTCGCGCGCGCGGCGGGTCGCGTGCCTCGGGCTCGTCACGTCGAAGGGGGCGGCGCTCGTCGACGCGGGACCGGATCTGCCGTCGCAGTGGCGGGAGCTCGCCGGTCACGCCCGTCAGGCCGTGCACGAGCCTCCCCGCGCGATCCTCGTCACCCATCTCCACGCCGGTCACATCCTCGGCCTGCCGTTGCTCGGTCGCGAGGGCTGGGGCGGCACCGGCACTCCGGTCTGGGCGACAGAGGACTGCCTCGCCGCCCTGGAAGCGAACGAGCCGTTCGCCCGCCTGTTCCACGAAGGCCATCTCGCGGCCCGGGTCCTGCACCTCGGCTGGGACACGTCGCTGGACGACCTCGTCATCCAGCCGATCCCGGTCCCGCACCGCGCCGAGATCGGCGACACCGTGGCGTACCGGATCGAGGGACCCGAGCGATCGATCCTCTACGCGCCGGACCTCGACCTCCTCACGCCGGAGCTGCTCGGTCACCTGAAGTCCGTGGACCTCGCGCTCCTCGACGGGACGTTCTTCCGGAAGCGCGAGCTCCGTCGCGACGACGCGAACTCGGTTCCGCACCCCGCGATCGCGGACACCATGAGCGCGGTGGCGCGTGCGGGAGCGCGCGTGTGGTTCACTCATCTGAATCACACGAATCCCGCGATCGATCCGAACTCTCGCGAGCGGCGCGCCGTGGAGGCGCTCGGCATGCGCATCGCCGAGGACGGCGACGTGATCGAACTCGCGTAGCGACGGGGTTCGTCCGGCCTGCGGCTCGGCCGAGAACGCACGACCTCGAGCCCGGCGAAGAGACCCTAGCGGAAGTACGACAATCCGAACGTGATGCCCGCCACGGTGTTCACTTCCTGCTCGAACAGCATCTCGATGCGGAACTCGGACGTGAGATGAAAGTGGCGGATCCAGCCGGTGTCGGACGGGTGGACCTTGGTCCCGAACCCGACCCGCGCGAGCCCGTCGAAGCCGGTGTCGCCGAGGTTCTCGTTCGGGGAGCTCCGGTACAGCCCGCCCGCGCCCACGAGGAAGTAGAGGTTGTGGGACTCGGTGATGCGCGGGAAGTACAGCAGATTCGCGGTCGTCCCGTACGCCTTCGGCGACTGGTCGCCGAGCGGCCAGACGCGGGCGCTTCCCACCGCCTGCAGCTCGATTCCGTCGCGGATGAAGCGTCCCACCCGCCCCTCGACCTGGATCGCCCACATCGCGTCGAGATACTCGGCCAGCGTGACGCCGGTCACACCGACCTGGCCTTCCCAGGTGCCGGAGGCGACCGAGAACGTCTCCGCGCGCGCTCCGCCGGGCAGCGCCAGCGTCGCGGCGAGGATCATCAGGCCGACGGATCGGACGAGCTTCATCGGTTCCCCTCCGTGGAGGATGGGCGGGCTACGCGCACGGGGAGGCGCGGCGGTCAAAGCCGACCTCGGGACGAATCGGGGGGTACCTTACCACCACTCGCGCCGTTCCGCCTCCCCCCGCGGCGCAGCGGCTTGACACGCCCGGAACGGCCCCCGATCCTGGGTCGATGGCCCCGCACGCGATGTCCGCTCCCGCGGCAGGAGAGCACGTCAGCACATGGCCACCCGCACGATGAACCGACGCATCCTCGTTCTGGGTCGAGACACCGCGAACGTCGTCGCGGCGGTGCAGGAATGCGGCCTCGAGTCCGTCCGCGAGCGACCGGACGTGGTGCTGACCTGGGGCGGAGACGGACTTCTGCTCGGCAGCGAGCGCGAGTGGCCGGGTGTGCCGAAGCTCCCGCTGCGAAACAGCCGCCACGGCAAGCGTTGCGGACCGCACGAACTCCGCGACGCGCTGCGCCGCCTCTCGGCCGGCAGCCTCTCCGAGACCCGCTGGCGCAAGGTGCGCGCGGAGGCGCACGGCGAGACTCTGGTGGGTCTCAACGACATCATCGTCCACAACTCGCGCCCGACTTCCAGCGTGCGCTATCGCGTGTGGATCGATGACCGCGAGTTCGGCGACGAGATCCTCGGCGACGGCGTCGTGGCGGCCACCGTGTTCGGCTCCACCGCCTACTACCGATCGATCACCCACTCGCTGTTCCAGGCCGGGATCGGTCTCGCGTTCAACAACTCCACCGAGCCGCTCGATCACCTCGTGCTGCCGGAGGAAACCGTGATCCGGATCCGGATCACGCGCGGCCCCGCGCTCGTCTGCGCGGACAACGACCCGAACGTCATCCCGCTGGAGGAGGGCGACGAGGTCGTGATCGAGCTCTCGGACGAAGAGGCCGTCATTCTGGGCCTGGATTCCGGGCAATAGCCTCGTCTGGCTCGATTCGATCGAACCGGAACGGCAACTCGACCACGCAATCCTCCACCGGTTCGCCTCGCAGAAAGGCCTGCAGAAGATCGCGAAACTCGTCCGACATGAGCTCGCGCGCGTCGTGGGCGGCAAACGCCACCGTGACGTGCGTGGAGTTCGCGAACCCGCTCCGCAGTCGCTCGACGTTCTCCGGCGGCGTCCTCGCGTCCAGCTCGCCGCTCACGAACAGCGTCGGTACGTCGCAGGAGAACGCCTCGCGGAAGCCTGGCCCCAGCGGTTCACAATCGGCGACGCAGGCCTCCGGATAGAATGGACCGCAGATGGCGTCTCCGAGCAGATTCGCGGGGTCGTTTGCCTCCCTCCGGATCCGTGCGCGCCGCGATGGACTCGCACCCGACGCACAGTCCATCGCGATGGCCATCGCGTTCCCGACCACTCCGTGGCGGTCGATCGCTCGCGTGGCCAGCTCCTCCCACCGTCCCCGCTCGAGACTCACGAGAAGTCGCGGGATCTCCGCGATCCTCCTCGTCTCCCCGAGCGAGACGGCGAGCGCGTACTGCAGGTCGCGCGGTCCGAGGACGAGCCCGCCGCCGTCATCGCCCGCACGCTCGCAGCACACCGGCTCCCTCGCGAGTCGTTCGAGCAAGCCCCGCACGCTCGCCTCGACGTTCGGAAGCGTGGACCGGATGTCGGGATCGCGCGCCGCCATCTCCGTGAGCCGGGCGAGGACCCGTTGCTGCACGCTCGGAAGCTTCCAGGTGTCGTCCGGACCCTCGACGCGCGACAGGACCGCGCGCTCCACCCGATCACCATGCCGTCGCAGATAGGCGATCCCGAGATGCGTTCCGTAGCTCGCCCCGAACAACACCACCCGCTGGATCCCGAGCGCCGCCCGTACGTCGTCGACGTCGTCCGCGCTCGCCACCGTGTCGAAATCCGCGAGATCGACTCCTCGGGCCTCCCACTGATCGCGCGCACGCTCGATCGCAGCGCGAAATTCACGCAGCTCGTCGTCTCGTCGGACCGGACGGTCCCGGGGAAGCTCGTACGGAACCTCCGGCTCCGCGAGATTCGGCACGGAACACCCCGTGCCCCGCTGATCGAGCGCGATCACGTCGGAGTGTTCGAGCAGGCGAACGCGAGGATGCGTAGCCCAGAGCACGCCGTTCGCGATTCCCTCCGCGCCGGGGCCACCGGCGAGAAAGAAGATCGGCGGCCCGGGCCTCGGATTCGTCGTGCGGAGTCGGAGGAACGCGAGCTCGACCGAGCCTGGATCCGGATCCGACCGATCGGCCGGAACCGTGAGTCTTCCGATCTCTCCCCGGATAGGCGTTCCGTCCGCCGATCGTCCTTCCCACGGAGTCCACCGCACCGGCTCCGTGGCGGAAGCGGCCGGAGTCGACAGGAACACGAGCAGCGAGATCGTGGCGGCGATCCGCGCGGTGAGCGTCGGGCGCGAGGCGATCCAGGTGAGCACGTAGGTGAGTGCCGGCAGTCCGAATGCCGTGACCGCAAGGCGACTCCACGGCACCACGAACTCGAGCGGAACGTTCGCGACCGAGAGGAGACCGTACGCTGGGATCATCCCGGCCGGCACGGCGAGAATACAGCCGATGCCGGCGAGGAACGCGGCCCGCGTCGCGCTCCGGTGGCGCACGAGCCGGACGGGCGCTCCCACGAGGCCGAGCAGGCGATCGTCGATCGCCGCTTCCTCCGCCGTGAGCGCGGTGGCGACGAGGATCACGAGGAGGCCGGTCACGAGGCAGGCCACGAACACCGCGCCATAGTAGCGGGTGGACGGTCGACGGTTCGTGATCTCCGCCTCGATCGTCGTGTGCGGCGCGGCGGCGGCAATCTCCCGGGCGCGTTCCAGCGCGGGAGGGTCGACGTCCGCCGCGAGACGAACGAGCGTGGGCATCAGCGTCTTGCGGGGCGGCGGACCCGCCGTGAGACCGCTTGGCTCGAGCGCAGACCGCGCGATCACGAAGCGAGGGGATCGTACGTTCCCGTCGCGCTCGACGGGCCGTGTCTGCGGGCGGGCGATCTCTCCCCCACTCCGCCACGCAGTCAGCCGCCAGCTCTTCGTCTCCCGCTCTCCCAGCGCGATCAGCGAGCCCGCGCGAAACGCATCGAGCGCCGATTCGGCGCCGAGCGCTCGGAGTAGCAGCTCGTTGCCGACGGCCACCCAGTCTTCCGGCCCGGCGACGGAGTCGCTCGTCGCGAGCACGGGAAGACCGTTCGCGTAGGCGCCGGCGAGCGGCGCGACCGCGAGCGTCGGCAATGCGTCGGCGATCCGATCCGCCACCGCCGCCGCCTCGGGCCCCTCCACGAGAAGCTGGTCTCTCGCCAGCCGGGCGGGCATGCGACCGATTGCGTTCTCGACGCTCGTGAGCAGACACGCGACCGTCACGCTGATCGCCATGCCGGCGAGCACAGCCGTGATCACCGGGCCGTTTCGAGCACGGAATCGTCCCGCGTCGCGCACGGCGAGCCGGAGAGCGAGCGGCAGTCGATCGGCCCCGCGCGCGAGTACCTGCAGCACCCACGGACTGCACGCGCCGAAGCCGAGGACGCCGAGCGCCGAGGCCAGCGGAAGCCGCCAGGCCGCCGCGCGAGACCCGTCACCCGACAGGAGCAGCAGCGCGACGCTCGCGGCCACGAACGCGAGTCCCACCGCAAGCCAACCGTGCGCCGGGGCGGTGACGGGGCGACGAGCACCGAGTGCCTCGCGAACCGGGAGCCGGATCGCACGCCGCGCCGGCAGCGCACCGGCGACGAGCGCGGTCCCGAGCCCGAGCGCGATCCCACCGTACACATGGAGCCATGAGACCTCGAACGGACCGTCGTCGCGCGCGTTCAAACCCGGGAGAGCCGGATGTACGGCGGCCGCCGCGAGAACTCCGACCAGCGCTCCGAGCACGGCACCGACCGCGGCCGTCGCCCCAAGGGCGACGTGGAGCGCGAGCGCGAGGTCGCGCGGATCGCACCCGACCGACGTCGTGAGCCCGATCTCCCGCTGCCGGCGTCGCAGTCCGACGGTGAGCGACGCGGCGATGACCAGCGCCGCTTCCAACAGTCCGATCCCGCCGAGGAGAAACACGACCGCGTCCAGATCGCGATCCGCGGCATCGATCTCCGGGCGTGCGGTGACCTCCAGGCCTGCTTCCCGGAGTCGCGTGGCGACGTCCCGCGCGTCGTCCGGCGGCGTCAGGCTCACCAGCGCGAACGTGCGGCCCCGGTCCTCCGCGGAGGCCCGAGTGCGGAGCAGAAAGACGTCGTCGAGACTTTCCGGATTCTGCGCGACGCCGGTCACGACGCGCGTCGTTCCGTAGTCGAGCGTCACGCGATCGCCGATCTCGCGCCCGAGCAGTTCCAGCACGGTCTCCGACAGCGCGACCTCCCCGGCGTCGCGAGGCGCGCGGCCTCGGACGATCCGGATCATCCCGCCGGCCATCGGATCGGCGGTGCGTGCCGGTTCGTCGAGGGCGAGGCCGCGGACCATCAAACGGCGGCCGGGAACCCGCACTCCTTCCGCACCTTCGGTCACGCGACTCCAGGTGGCGGGGGGCGGGAGCAGCGAGTGCAACGTCGAGTCTGCCGCCGCGGAGAAGTTCTCGATTCGGAGGTCGGCGGATCCGAGACGCGCCGTTCTCGCTTCCTCGTCGGTCACGCGCGTGATGCGGAGAATCGTGCCGCCACCCGCGACGGCCGCGACCGGGACCGCGATCGCGACGGCGACGAGCCACGAGCTCCTCGGCCGCCGCCGCGCGTTCCGGAGCTCGATTCGCAGGAGCGCACCCAGCGCGTGCCAGGACCTCAAGTCAAACACCCGGAACGAGCCGCGCGGAACCGCGCGCCTCACTCGCGAGGAGCCCGTCGCGCAGGAACAGAACGCGATCGGCCCAGCCGGCGTGCGTCGCGTCGTGGGTGACGAGCACGACGGTGCAGCCCGACTCGTCGCAACGTTCCCGCAGCAGCCGCAAGACGCGCTCGCCCGCCATCGAGTCGAGTGCCCCCGTGGGTTCGTCGGCCAGCACGAGCTCCCTCGCCCCGACGAAGGCGCGTGCCACCGCAACCCGCTGCCGCTCGCCGCCGGAGAGATCCTCCGGAAAGCGCTCGGCGAGGTGGCCGAGGCCCACCGTGTCGAGCGCCTCGAGCGCCTCCCGCCGCGCGACGGCGATCGACGCTCCGTCCAGCTCCCGGGGCAGAGCCACGTTCTCGCACGCCGTCAGGCCGGGGAGCAGGTTCAGATCCTGAAAGACGTACCCGAGAGATCGGCGGCGCAGAGTCGCGAGCTGGCTCGCCGTCCGGGTCGCGAGGTCGACCCCGCGCAGCCGAACGCGGCCCGCGGTCGGGCGATCGAGCGCCCCGGCCAGCGACAGCAACGTGGACTTGCCGGACCCGGAAGGTCCCATGATCGCGACGAACTCGCCGATCTCGAGCTCGAGATCGATCGGTCCGAGCGCCCGCGTGACGGATGGCCCCGAGGCGTAGACGCGCTCGACACGCTCGAACGAGACGGCCGGCGCGTCCTTCATCGAGAACCCCGGTCGAGTCGGGATTCGCGCTCGCGATCCGCGACCCGCTGCTCACATCGATCGAGCCAGCGGAGGTCCGCATCCACGCGAAGGACCAGCGCGTCCAGGGCGAGTTCGGCGGACAGGTCGCCCGCATCCGCGAGAACGGGGCGTGCCCTCGTGTACTCCTGGAGCCGTTCCATGGCGAAGGCCCGCTGCCGATCCAACACGAGGCGAAGTCGATCCGGCGGCCCGCCGAGTGCGAGCAGCACCTTGAGGATGAGCTCGTTCCGACTCGCGGCCTCATCCACCGGGGTCCCGAGCCACTTTTCGAGCGCGCCGCGCCCCGATCCGGTCACCCTCCACCGATGGCGCGGGCCGTCCACCGGTTCGTCCTCGGCCACGAGCCCGTCGCGTCGGAGTCGGGCCAGGGTCGTGTAGACCTGCCCGACGTTCAGCTCCCAGGTGCCCGCGGTCCGGCGGGAGAATTCCGACTTCAGGGCGTAGCCGTGCCGCGGCTCTTCCGCCAGCAGGGCGAGGATTCCGTTGCGGACGGACACGTCGGCGCTCCGGTCGAAGGGATCCCCAGTATGCATACTGAGTATGCAACGGTCAAGCCCCAGTGCCCCTGGGGAACCGCTCCGGGTGGAATGGGGGCGGTCCCTCGACCGGGACGAGATGCGCGGCCGGGCGACGGAGCCGGATACGAAGATACGAAGACGGCGCTCCCGGGGTTCGGGAGCGCCGTTCGACGTCTCTTCTCTGCCTGCAGCGCGCGGATGGCGGTCGCGCCACCGCTACGGGGCGAACCGCGCTAGGCGATCGCGCCCGCCAGCGCCTCGGTGGGCGTGTCGAGCGGCAGACCGTTCGACGGATCGTCCATCATCCGCTGGATGTCTTCCACGAGCCCCATCGTGACCGGTCCCGGCTTGCCCTCCCCCACGCCGACGCCCGCGATGCTCGTGATCG
>JAGQIB010000433.1:8857-9243 GCA_020431545.1 Gemmatimonadota bacterium | reverse complement strand
GATGCGATCCTCGGCCGCGTGATCTAGGCTCGATCTCCCCGGCCGCGAGTCGTCATCTCGGGTCGGGCCGACGGCCAGGAGTCAGGAGAGTGACTCGGGGGGACCGCCCTTCCGCGGGCGGCCCGGTCCCCCGGGTCCAGACCAGGAGCTTCCACTCAGGCGGAGGGGGAAGTCTCGCCGGTCTGTTTCTCCACTCGATCGTCCCCCGCGCGTGCCACACGGGGACGGAGATCGGTGGGCGCCTCCGGATCGCGCAGGGTCGGAACGTCCCGCAGCAACTCCTCGGAGCGCACGGGGTCCCCCGCGGACGAAGGCCGGGTGGGCATGCGGTTCCACGCGTCGAGCGCCGCGACCTTGTACGCCTCGGCGAGCGTGGGGTAGTTGAA
>JAGQIB010000433.1:0-8804 GCA_020431545.1 Gemmatimonadota bacterium | reverse complement strand
AGCTCGGTCGCGCCTTCGCCCAGGATGTGGACGCCGAGCACCTTCCGGGTCTCCAGATGGAAGATGACCTTGAGCAAGCCGTGGTCGAGGCCGAGCACCTGGCCGCGCGCCGTCTCCCGCAGCCGCGCCACGCCGACCTCGTAGGGCACGCCGTCGCGCGTGAGCTCGTCTTCCGTCAGGCCGATCGTGCTGATCTCGGGGACAGCGTAGATCCCGAACGGGAAGAACTCCGGATAGCAGCTCGTCTGGTACCCGAACGCGTTGCAGGCCGCGAGGCGGCCCTGCTCCATCGACGTGGACGCGAGGCTCGGAAACCCGATGACGTCGCCCGCCGCGAAGATGTGCGACACCTTCGTGCGGAAGCTCTCGTCCACCGCGAGTCTACCCTGCGCGTCCGTCTCGAGACCCGCCTCCACGAGGTCGAGCTCGTCGGTGCAACCGGCGCGACCCGCCGCGAACAGCACGACCTCGGAGCGGAGCAGCTTGCCGCTCTCCAGGCGGGTCACCGTCCGGCCCTCGCAGACCTCCACGGACTTCACCTTCTCGCCGAGTCGGAGCACGATACCGCGCTCGCGCAGCTGGTACTCGAGCGACCGGCGGACCTCGCGATCGAGGAATCCGAGCAGCTCGTCCCGTCCGTCGACGAGCGAGACCTTCACGTCGAGCGCGTTGAAGATCGTGGCGTACTCGGTGCCGATCACGCCCGCGCCGACGATCGTCATCGTCCGCGGCAGCTCGCGCATCAGGAGCAGGTCGTCGGAGTCGAGCACGCGCTCGCCGTCGAACGGCAGGTGCGACGGCCGGACGGGACGCGTTCCCGTCGCGAGCAGGATCCGTTCCGCGCGCACGACCTCGCTCGATCCGTCGGCGCGATCCACGCGCATCTCGTGCGGCGCGAGGAAGCGGGCGGAGCCGTCCATCACCTCCACGCCGTTGCGGTGGAGCTGGTCGCGAATCACCTCGATCTCGTGCGTGATCGTGACGTCGAGGCGCTCCATCAGGTCCTGCATGGAGATGTTCTTCTTGAGCCGGTAGCCGCGCCCGTAGAACCCGCGCTGCTTCCAGCCGGAGAGGTAGAGCACGGCCTCGCGCAGGGTCTTGCTCGGGATCGTTCCGGTGTGGACGGTGACCCCGCCCGGCCGGGCCCGGCGTTCCACGAGCAGCACGCGCTTGCCGAGCTTCGCCGCCTGGATCGCGGCCTTCTGGCCCGCCGGCCCGCTCCCCACGACCAGGAAATCGGTGTCGCGCATCGGTCCTGCCCCTCCGGTCTGACGGCCGACGATGAGACGGCGCCGGGATCCCGATCGCTCGCGGCACTCCGGCCGGCGGCGCCTGAATCGATTCCCGGGCCTGATCGATTCTCGGCAACGTTGGCGTTCTCCTGAACTCCCGCCGCACCGAAACTTCTCCCGGCGCTCGATCCGCTGGCCCCGGGCTCAAGCGCCCGCCACGAAACGCCGATTCCGCGAAGGAAATCCTCGACTCCCCGGGAGTTGCCGAGTGCCGCACGGGATCCGCAAGAATCGCTCGAAAGGTCGTGTCCTCGCCGGGGCGGCGGTGCTCGCGCTGGCTGCGCTGCTCGCCGCGTGCGGCGGGTCGGTGGATCGGCTCTCGATGAGTCACCGTCACTCGCCGGGTCGGGAGACGCGCATCGTGGTGCTGCCGGTGCAGCTGCCCGCGAACGTGACCCCGCCCGAGGCGGACGGCGCCTCGCTCGCGGCGCTCTACGCGACCGAGCTGCTCCGCTCGTACGAGGTGCTCGAGTACGAGCGCTTCGAGTCGGGACTCGACCGCCTGAAGATCCCGCTCGATCGCGTGCTGGACGGAGCGGAGGTCGCGGCGATGGACTCCCTCGGCGTCGACTGCGCGCTGCTGTCGGAAGTGTACGAGTGGAAACCCGGCCAGCCGGGAATCCTGTTCCTCGCGAAGAAGGGCCGGGTCGGGTTCCTCGCGCGACTCGTGGATCTGAGCACGGGTTCCGTGATCTGGAGCGCGAACCGGATCCGCGAGACGGAGCCCTCGGAGACTCTCCCGCTCGGTCTCAGCGCGGTCTTCCGGGATCTCGCCAAGGAGATGCCGGCCTCCCTCGCACCGTTCTAGAGGACACCGTGAGCTCGCGTTCGGAGAAACGTCGCGCGGCGTGGGCCGCGCTCGGCCGCGGCGGTGATGCGGGCGGCTCGTCCCGCGCACCGTTCCTGGGTATCCACTTCACGTGCTGCGGAATCTACGGCCGCATCTACCGCACCCGCGATCGGCGCGCGTACGAGGGCCGATGCCCGCGTTGCCTCGCGCGCCTGCGGGTTCCGATCGGCGACGGCGGAGTGGCGCAACGGTTCTTCCGCGCGATCTGAGGCGGGACAGCGAGTTCGCGGCCCGATCCGAACCGCGGAAACCGAGAACATCCCGGGAAACGAAGCCTCAGAGCTCGATCGCCACCGTCTCCTGCGTACTCCACATCTCGAAGATCTCCACGGGGAGCAGATCCTCGAGCCCCGAGGCGCGCAGGATGGAAGGCTTCATCGGCCGGAATCGCAGCGCGAGATCCACCGTGAGCGGGCCGGTCGCGGCGGGCGGAACGGGGATCTCATACGTCGCCACGCGCGTGGCGCCGAACGGGAGGAGCTCCGATTCGTCGATCGAGACGGCGCGCCAGCTGAACGGAGTGGGGTGGCCATCGGCGTCGAACAGCGTGGAGCCGAACCGGACGAGGTCCGGGTCCGTGGCCGGGGACACGAGCTCCCCGTCCGCCTCGAGCCAGCCGGAGCGATAGATCTCGGCATCCCCGGCGTCGCGCACCGTGACCTGCACCCACATGTCGCGCGAGAAGGACGTTCCGGAAGGGATCGAGTGACCGGTGAGGTTGTTGAGCACGCGCACCTCGATCGCCATCGTGTCCGCGCCCGCCACGCTCGCCGGCACCGTCGACGTCACGGTCACGCTGTTCGCGAGCAGCGAGCGCACGGACTCGAGCTGGCGCGCGCGATCGGCGTCGCGGAAGTCCACGGTGAGGTAGTCCACGCCCACGAACTCGTGTCGGTGCACGCGCCGCACCGGTCCGGTCGTGGCGGCCGGGCCGTCGTAGGCCGGCATGTGACACTCCTGGCACTCGATTCCCATACCGGACAGGATCGACGTCTCCCACTCGCGGTGCGTGTTCTCGATGCCGGTTCCATCCGCGAGATGGATCTGGTGACACGACGCGCACTGCGCCGACGTGCGGAACGAGTCGTCGTGCCGGGACTCGTGGAAGTCGTTCGCCACCGGGTCGACGATGCTGCCGAGCTTCGGGTCGGCCGGGTCGATCGTGTCGAACCAGTCGATCCGGCCGACCGGCGGCACCACCTGGATCGAGTGGCAGAAGTCGCACGAGATGCCGTCGTGGGAGAGGTCCGCCAGCACCGGATTGCTGCCCGGGGGCAGCGAGTTCACCCAGCGCTCCTGCCGCACCACAGAGGGCGCGTGGCAGTTCCGGCACTCGGAGCCGATCGCGTCTCCCCCCTCCCGCGACGCCATCAGGGACTGGGCGATCATCACCGGATCGGAGCCGGCAAACGCGTGCATGGACCGGGTCCACTCCGCGAAGTGCTGGGGGTGGCAGGCGCCGCAGGTGGCCGCCGCGGCGAAGGGGCCCGGAATCGTCGGCTCCGGATCCGGGCCGGTGGACCCGTCCCCGCGGTCCGAGCACCCGGTGATCAGCGCCACCACGGCCGCCAGGGCCGCGAGAGCGGCGAGAATCGGGCTCGGGCGGCGCGGCCGGCTCGGGACGACTCGGGTCATGCGGGCGGGTTCCTCGGGGGCACCGGACGCCCCCATCATACCGGATTCATGCTCCGCGAGTCGGCCTTCAGCGCGCAGCCAACGTTGCCGATGCGAGGAAGAACCCGGACCGGATCAAACGATGCGAATCCTGATCGCTGAAGACGAACCCGTCTCCTGCCAGATGCTGGAGCGATTCCTCCAGAAATGGGGGTTCGAGCCGGTCGTGACCCGGAGCGGATCCGAGGCGTGGCAGGTCCTGTCCGGGCCGAACCCGCCCGGCATGGCGATCCTCGACTGGATGATGCCGGACCTCGAGGGCCCGGAGGTCGTCCGTCAGCTCCGCGATCTCGAGCAGAGCACCGGCGTGGCGAATCCGATCTACGTCATCCTGCTGACCGCGCGGGAGGCGTCGGCCGACGTCGTCGTGGGGTTCGCCGCCGGCGCCGACGACTACGTCACGAAGCCGTTCCGTCGTGACGAACTGCAGGCCCGGGTCCGCGTGGGCGCGCGGATGCGCATCCTGCAGAAGGCGCTCGCCGATCGCGTCCGCGATCTCGAGCGGGCGCTCCACGAGGTCAAGACGCTCCAGGGGTTGCTGCCGATCTGCTCCTACTGCAAGAAGATCCGCGACGATCAGAACTACTGGACCGACGTCGAAGCCTATCTGGAGCGCTTCTCCGACGCGGAGTTCAGCCACGGCGTCTGTCCCGACTGCTACCGGGAGCACCTCGCGCCGACACTCGAGGAGATGCGCCGGGAGAGCACGGCGGGGCTGCGCGCGCCGACCGGGGCGGAACTCGCGCGACGCGACGTCAAGAACCCGGCGCCGAGCGCCACGCCGTCGAGTGCCACGCCGTCGAGTGCCACACCGCAGAGTGCCACACCGCAGAGTGCCACGCCGGTGGAGCAGCCGGTCCCTCCCCGTCCCGCCTAGTGCGGGCCGACCGGGCGCGAGCGTGCCGCCGAGCGCGCGCTACTCGTCGCCGTAAACGCGATGCCGCGGGCGACCGGCGAGAATCTGCTCGCGACCCCAGTTCGTGACCGCCCGGAACGCGTCCGACTTCAGGAACTCCTGGAACGCCTCGCGCGAATCCCACTCGCTGTGGATCAGGTAGGTGCTGGGCGAATCGACCTGCCGGTACAGGCGCGACCGACGGTGTCCCGTGCCCGCCTCGAACGCCGCGAGCACGTCGCGGAACTTCTCCTCGAACGCCGCCTCCTTGCCGGGCAGCACCTCGTAGTCCATTCCGATCGTGATCACTTCGTTCTCCTTGCCGCGCCGGACGCGCCCGAGGGGCGCAGGTGATCGAGCACGCGCTTCACCTTGCCCATGCGCAGCGGCTTGTGGGAGTGGAACACGTGACGGTACGCCCGCGAAGGGAGCAGCGCGGCGATCTTCAGCAGTTCCGAGACCGCGGGTTTCGCCCGCTGGCCGGACGAGAGCAGCGCGGGCTCGTAGGCGAGCTTCCGCATCAGTTCACCGCAGATCCGCTCCGCGATCCAGATCTCGGTCGGCGTGAGCTCGGTGCGCCAGCGATCCTTCGAGGCGTCGAAGATGCCGCGCACGGGCGCGTCGGCTTCCGGGAACGACGTGTTGGCGCGATCCACCGCCAGCATCCCGGGATCGAACTCGACCCGCACGTGCTCGGCGAGACGACGAACCCAGGTCTCCGGATCGGAAACGAGGTCCTCGTACCGCAGCATGAGGACGGAACTCGCGTGCGGTCCCGCGGCCGCCTCGGTCGCCGCGGACATGTACGTGCGCCACAGCATCGCCTGCGTCAGCGGGTTCGAACGTTCCCGGTACGTCGCGACCTGACGGCGGAAGTAGTTCTTGCACGAGGACAGATAGCCGCGCGGGTCCCGGATCAGGGCCACGATGCGCGCCTCCGGATACCACTCGAAGATCCGGTCCAGATACAGGACGTCCTGCGGGCTCGAGTCGCCCCAGCAATCCGCGCCGTGTCGCTGGGCCCCGGTCTCGAGCAGGATGCGGAACAGGTTCCGGTACTGCCGCCCTTCCGACATGAGCCGGCGCCGGTACTCCTCGACGGTGAGGATCTCCGCGATCTCCGCGTCGCTGCCGTACCGCGAGACGATGTCGCGCACGCGCTGGATCGCGGTCGACTGCGACATCGGGCTCGCGAGGTCGCCGATCGCGGCGCGGTCATCCCACACGCGTTCGAAGAAGTGGACCTCGTCGAACAGGTGAACGCGCGGATGGCGGTTCAGGATTTCCTTGACCAGCGTGGTGCCGGTCCGGGGCGCGCCCACGACGAAGATGGGAGGCAATCCGGGTCCTTTCGAGGGCCAGGTCGCGGTTCTCGGAACGGGAGCAGGCGAAGACGCTTCATGATATCACGGAGTGGCGACGGCGAGGTCCACGTCGCGAGGGAGGCGACGTGACGCGAGACGGCGACCGCAGCCGCGCCTGGCTGCCCTTCGCGCTGCTGGTCGCGGTGCTGGCGGCGCGCGCGGTGCTCGCGTGGCGACTCGCGCCCGGGCGGGACGAGGTCGCGTACTGGGCGTGGGCCCACCTCCGCGAAGGCTACTCCCCCGCGCTCACGACGACGATACGGATCGCGACGAACCTGCTCGGGGACTCCGCGCGGGCGATCCGCCTGCCCGGCGTGATCGCGGCCACCTCCGCGCCGTTTGTGCTCGCCTCGATCGTCCGCGCACGCGGCGCTTCGACTCCGATCGCCGGATGGACGGCGCTCGCGCTCGCCGCTTCGCTCGGCGCGGCGTGGGCCGGGGTGGTCGCCCATCCGGACGCCTGGTTGCTGCTCGCTGCGTCCGGCTTCGCGGCGACGGCCGGCGCCCGGCCACCCGGCGTCGGCCCGGCCGCGAGCGCCGCCCTCACCGCACTCTCGAAACCGGTCGGCGGAATCCTGGGCTTTCCCGCCGCGTGGCTCGCGATCCGGCGCTTTCGATCCGCTCCGGCGCAGAGTCTGCTCTCCTTGCTGATCCTCGCGGTCGGGGCCGTTCTCGTGGCGACGCGACTGGATTCCGAAACGCGCCGGGGCCTGGCCGAGCTCGGGCGCTTCGCCGCGGGCACCGGCGTCTTCCCGCGGATCGCGTGGACCGCGCTCGAGCTCTTGGCGAACGCCGGCCCCGGCCTCCTGTACGTCGCGGGCGTCGGCGCGTTCCGCGGGCGCCGCGACGACGTCGTGCGACTCACGGGGCTCGGATGGGTGGCGGTCTTCGCGACGTTCCTGCTCGCGGGGCAGGCCAAGGCGAACTGGTTCCTGCCGGGGCTCCTGCTGCTCGCCCCCGCGGGCGCCGACGCACTCGGTCGGGCCGGCCGCACTCGTCGACTCGCCGCCCTGACGCTCGCGTCGATCGGATGGCTCGTCGCGGTCGGCGCACTGATCGCGGCCCCGGGATGGTCGGACCGACTGCGGGGATGGCCCGCGATCGATCGCACGTACGCGATCCACGTGGGACCACGCGAGGGCGCGGTGTCGTCCGCCCGGCGCTGGAGCGAGCGCTTCCGCGAATACGCCGAGCTTCCGGCTCGAGACCCGCGCGTGACGGCGGCGCTGGAGCGCGGCGCGATCCTCGGCAGCCGGGACTACGGGCTCGCCTTCGGACTCGCCTGGGCGCACGGGCGACCCGCAACCGGCTCGCCGCCACGCGTGTGGCTGCCCACCGATCCGGTGTTCGCGACCAGCACCGGCGAACTGCCGCTCGAAGCCGACGTGGTATGGGTCGAGCCCCGCGGGACGCTGCCGCCCGCAGCCGTCGTGGCGGCGTTCCGCGAGTTCCGGGCGGCGGCCGCCCACCCGGCCGAGCCCGGGATCGAACCCGGCCTCGAAGTGTTCTACGGCATCGGTTACCGTGGACTCGTCGCTTCGGCCCCCTGAGGAGATCGTGATGCGTTTCCGGCTCATGCTGTGTCTCGCCCTGTCCCCGTTCGTCGGCGTCTCGAGTGCGGCCGTCGTCCCGGCGCCCGATCACGCGCCGTTCGACGCGCTCCTCCACGAGTACGTGACGCCGTACGGCGTTCGCTACGCGGACTGGCACGCGAACGCCGACGACATGGAGGCGCTGAACCGGTACATCCACGAGCTCGAGCACACACCGATCGAGAAGCTCGCGGCCACCCCCGGCCGGAGCGAGGCCGCGCTCGCCTACTGGATCAATCTCTACAACGCCGCCACGCTGCGCCTCGTGCTCGAGGGTTACCCGGTCGACAGCATCAAGGACCTGGGCAATCTCCTCCGCACGCCCTGGAAGAAGGACGTCGTCACGGTGGAGGGACACAAGCTGTCCCTGGACCGCATCGAGAACTCGATCATCCGGGTGCAGTTCCGCGAGCCGCGCATCCACTTCGCGCTGAACTGCGCCGCGATCGGCTGTCCGCCGTTGCGCGGGGAGGCGTACCGCGGCGGCGACCTCGAGTCCCAGCTCGAGGCGCAGACGCGGCAGTTCCTCGGCGATCCGCGGCGCAACTGGGTGGACGGGGAAGGCCGCGCGCACCTCTCCAAGATCCTCGACTGGTACCACGAGGACTTCGAGCGGGACGCGGGATCCGTGATCGAGTTCGTGCGCCCGTACATGGAGGGCATGGAGGAGATCAAGCCGGGCACGGACATTCCGATCGAGTACACGGACTACGACTGGAGCCTCAACGAGGATCAGCGCCCCCCGAACCCGTAGCCGGTCCGAAATGTCCCCGGGTCACGTTCGCGTGCGTACCAGGGCCGCGATCGGAAGACCCGCGAGCGCCCACGACACCACCATCACGATCGTGCCGAATGCGGCGTAGTCCCCCGGCACGTACCACCACACCGCGTCCGCACCGTAGCGCACGAACGCGGCGAAGAAGGCGATCGCGACGATCAGCCCGAAACGCGCCGCGAACGTCGCCGGGGGGCCCACGAGTCGCAGGAGCGCCACCAGGAGCAACGCGCTCGCGAGGAAGTGCGCGGCCCCCTCCGCGAGCGTGTTCCCCATTGCGGGCTCCACGCCCGCGGGGTGCACGAACAGGAGAGCCACGGGACCTGCCCGGTGTCGTTGCGCCCAGTCCTCCGTGCCGTAGC
>JAGQIB010000432.1 GCA_020431545.1 Gemmatimonadota bacterium | reverse complement strand
CCCGGCCTCATGGGCGTCGGCACGACCAACCCCACCGAGAAGCTCGAGGTCGCCGGCACGATCTACTCCTCGACCGGCGGCTTCAAGTTCCCGGACGGCACCACCCAGACCACGGCCGCGACGAGCGGCGGCGGCAACACGCTGGATCAGGCCTACGACGAGGGCGGCGCCGGCAACGGCCGCACCATCGTGGCCGACGCGGGAGCGGTGGCGATTCAGGGCGCCGGGCTGGACATCAGTGCGAGCACGCTCAGCGGCAACGGCGCGCTGTCCATCGATCAGACGGGAAGCGGCTACATCGCGACGTACCGAGCGGCGGGCACGACCGTGGGCGGAGTCGACCACGTCGGTCGGGTGGGCATCGGCGTGACGCCGGTCTACCGTCTCGACGTCCGGGAGGCTTCCGGCAGCGCCAACGTGATGCATCTGGAGCGCACCTCGGGCGCCGCGGCGTCCGCGGACCTGTTCGAGCTCGAGATCCCCGAGACGAGCTCCGTGGACACCCAGTTCATCGAGGCCCAGTTCGCGAACAACGACGTCAAGTTCCGCGTGTGGGGCGACGGCGACGTCTCGGCGGACGGCGCCTACTCGGCCGGCGGCGCCGACTTCGCCGAGGTCGTCCGCGTGTCGCGCGGCGCGCACTCCGTGGAGGCCGGCGACGTCATGGTGATCGACCCGAACGCCGAGCGCGGGTTCGCGCAGTCGAGCGGGGCGCGGTCCACACTCGTGGCCGGCGTGTACAGCACGCGGCCCGGTGTGATCGCCTCCGAGCACGACTGGGATCGCCTCGCCGAGGACGTGGGGCTCGCCCGGCTCTCGCCGGACGGAGAGCTGGAGGCGGTCAAGCCGCTCGAAGTCGCGAAGCGGGTGAACGAAGTCCCGCTCGCGGTCGTCGGCATCGTGCCGTGCAAGGTGTCCGCCGAGAACGGGCCGATCCGCGCGGGCGATCTCCTGGTGACGTCCGCCACGCCGGGACACGCCATGCGCGACGACGAGCCCCGTGCCGGCACGATCGTGGGCAAGGCGCTCGGAGATCTCTCCTCCGGCACCGGCGTGATCACGATCCTGGTGACGCTGCAATGACGCGGCACACGCTCGTCGCGTGCGGGGTGGCGGCGGCGCTCGTGCTGCCGGCGGCACTCGCGCCCGCGCTGGAGATCTCGTGGCACTCGTTCGACGCGGGCGGCGGCCGCAGCGAGGCGGCGAACCTCGCGCTGTTCGGCACGATCGGCCAGCCGGACGCCGGAACCCTCGGCGGCGGAACGTACGAGCTGCGCGGCGGGTTCCTGGGGAGTGCCGGCGACGCCGCGACCGACTCTCCGGAGGACGTCCCCGTCATCGCGCCGAAGGCGCACGGCCTCGGTCTGGCGGCGCCGAATCCGTTCGTGGCCGACACTTCGTTGCGCTTCGAGATCGCGCGTCCGGCGCACGCGCGTCTCCGCGTGTACGACGTCTCCGGTCGGCTCGTGCGAACGCTCGTGGACGAACGCCTCGAGGCGGGTCGACACACCGCGAACTGGGACGGCCGGGACGAGAGCGGCCGTCGCGTCGCGTCCGGCGTCTTCTTCGTTCGCATGCAGGCCGAGAACTTCGGGGCGGTACGCAAGATCACGCGCCTCGATTGACGCTGTCTCCACCCCCGGAGACAATGGCGGCGGGTGCGCTCCGGTGCGCCCGCCGCTCTCTTTTCGTCCCGGGGACCTCATGACGCAATCTGCCCGGCGCATCGTCACGGAACGGCCGCTGAACGCCGAGTTCGCGCCCGACGCGCTCGCCGAGCCGCTCACGCCGATCGGCGCGTTCTTCGTGCGTTGCCACTTCGACGTTCCGTCGCCGGAAGCGGTCGACGCGATCGAGATCGCGGGCGACGTCGCGCGGCCGCAGCGCTTCGACCTGCGCGAGCTTCGGGCCGCGGGACCCGAGCGCGAGCTCGTCGTCACGATGGAGTGCGCCGGGAACTCCCGCTCTTCGTTCGAGCCGAGGCCCCCGGGCACGCCCTGGGGAGACGGCGCGGTGAGTACCGCCCGCTACGCCGGCACTCCGCTGCGGCGGATTCTCGAACGCGCGGGCGTCACGCCGGAAGCGACCGGCTTCGTTTTCACGGGCGCGGACCGCGGCACGACGCGCTCAGGAAGAACCGAGCCGTATGCCCGATTTCTCTCGCGCGAGGACGCGCTCCACGACGACGTGCTCCTGGCCTGGGAGATGAATGGCGCCCCGCTCCCGTCGGAGCACGGCGCACCCGTCCGTCTGCTCGTGCCGGGCTGGTACGGAATGGCCTCGGTGAAGTGGCTCGCCCGCATCGAGGCGACCCACTTGCCGTTCCGCGGGTTCTTCCAGGTGGATGACTACGTGTTCCGCGACCACCCGGAGTTGCCGGACGACACGCCCGTCACCCGGATCGCTCCGAACTCGCGCGTGCTCGCCCCGGCCGCGGGCGAGACCGTGGCGGCCGGAGAGCACGAGATATCCGGCGTGGCCTGGTCCGGACACGGCCCGATCTCCCGGGTCGAGATCCGCTTCGACGGCGGCGACTGGATCGAAGCGGAACTCCTGGAAGACTCCTCTTCGTATTCGTGGCGCCGCTGGCGGATTCGCCACGAGCTCCCGGAAGGCGACCACGAGATCCGGACCCGGGCCACGGATGCCCGCGGAGGCACCCAGCCCGAACGGGCGCCCTGGAACGGCCTGGGCTACGTCCAGAACTCGATCCGCGTCCACCGCATCTCGGCTCGCTAGGCCCGGATTCGCCCTCACTCGGGCGATTCTCTCGGGCGCCCCCCCCGACCGGCCGGAGTCACCCCCGGCGCCGACCGGTCGCGCGGCTCGCACCGCGGGCCGTCGCGCTCAAGCCACGGGCCCCGGTCGGCCGATAAGCCCGGGGTAGCGTGCAATTCGGCAAATCCCGTTCAAGTTCGACCAAGGAGCTGCTCGTGCTCGGTAAGAACCAGCGACGCGTCGTTCTCGTGAACAAGCGCGTACAGGCCCGGATCATTCTCTCGACGTCGCTGCCCATGATCGGTTGCCTCGTGTTCGCCGTCGTCGTCGAGCTGTTCTATCAGCGACAGATCGACCTCGGACGGATCGCACCCGGCGGCACGATCTTCGGCATGCCGTCCGAACGACTCGGAATGCTGCTCATGTTCGTCTCCGCCGCGACGACACAGCTCGTGACGGCGCTGCTCGCCTCGCAGAAGGTCGCCGGTACGTCCTACCGGATCGCCCAGACGCTGAACGAGTACCGCTCCGGCAATCGCGCGATTCGCGTCCACCTGCGGAAGGGCGACTTCCAGCAGAACCTCGCGCACGACCTGAACGACTTCCTCGACTGGTCGAACCGTGAGTTCGAAGGCGGCAACAGCGACATCCCGCGCAAGACGGCGACGTCTCCGCTGCCGTCGGCGCCGGGCGTCCGCACCGGCGACACGCGCGGAAAGGACGGTGCCAAGTGCTGAACCGCGAGCCGAAGCCTTCGGACGAGCGCGGATCCGTTCTCATCATCGCGCTCGTGATGATCGTGGCGTTCACGCTGATCGGCGCGACGTTCCTCACGCTGGCGAGCACCGAAGGCAAGATCTCCTCGAACCATCGTGCCGACGTGCAGGCGCTGTTCGTGGCCGAGTCGGCCGCGCAGGTCGCCTACAAGTCGCTCGCGGCGAACAACTTCCAGGGATGGACCCACCGCTTCGACGGGACGCTCGAGACCGCGAACCCGCTCGTGCCGATGAACTTTCCCGGCGGGCTCGTGGTCGACGGACCGGGCAGCCAGGGACTCCTGAACGAGAAGGACGACGGCTGGATGGTGTGGGAGTGGGCGCCCGGCGACTCCGGCACCGGCCTCACGCAGACCGGCCTCGCGGAGTCGATCCGCTTCGCCGCCCGCCGCGCCACCGCCGACCCGATGGACACGCAGTTCGTAGTCGACGTGGAGGGTTCCGTGGGACGCTTCGTCCAGCGTCTGCAGCTCCTCGGTTACACGGAGCCTGTATTCAACTACGCGCTCTTCGCCGACGGTCCGCTTTCCGAGTTCACGCGCGGCGAGGACCAGCACATCAGCGGCAAGATCCACGCGAACGGCGACATGTACTTCCGTCCCTGGGATCCGCGAACGCTCACGATCGACTCCCCGTCCATCACCGCGACGGGCCGGATGATCCGGACCACGGACATCTTCGGACGCGATCTGTATTCAGGCAGCCACGTGAAGATCAAGGACGCGGACGGGAACTACGTCGAGATGAACCTCGGCAGCCCGGGCACGGCCATGGACTCCGAGAACGCCGCCTGGGCGAACGACACGCCGGCCGACGGCATCGACGGTGCGCTCGAGCTCTGGGACGGCATCGTCCGCGACGGCACGCTCGGCGCGACGCGCGTGGACCCGCCGCCGGTGGAGACGATCGAGACCGGCGGCTGGTACGACCAGCGCGCCATGCTCAAGATTCGCGCGAGTGACGTGCAGGTGGACAACGCCGGCACGGACATCAGCTCGTCGCTCGGATCGGCGGTGACCGAGAAGACGTTCTGGAACCCGGCCATCGGGAAGTACGACACGGTCCAGGAGCTGGATGTGGGCGCGCTGATCGCGAGCGGCAACTACCCGGCGAACGGACTGATCTTCTCGGAGGTGCCGCTGCGCATCGTGAACGCCGACGACATCGGCGGCGATCTCACGATCGTGGGCGCGAACACCGTGTACACGAAGGGCAACTTCAACAGCGTCAACAAGCGCGCCGCCGCGATCATCTCCAAGGGTCGCATCTGGCACCTGTCGAACGCGTGGAACGACTCGGACTCGGTAACCCAGGGCAGCATCAACGGTCGCCAGGCTTCCAACGGCACGACGACGATCAACGCGGCCCTCGTGGACGGCCAGCCGGCGGTCAGCACCGCGCAGTACGCGGATCTCGACGGCGACGGCAGCCCGGACGACCCGAGCGCCGGCAACGCGATCGCGAACGCGGACCACCTGCTCGAGAGCTGGGGCGGATCGCGCACGCTGAAGAAGTACGGATCGATCGTCCACCTGCAGAACGCGGACATGGCGGACAACGTCTACAACAGCGGCATCGATCCGGAAGAGACGCCCTGGATCCGGAACACCGCGTACTCGCCGCCCGAGCGCGACTACGGCTACGACCCGTCGCTCTCCGGGATGTCGGGACAGCCGCCGTTCACCTTGCTGACCGGTCGCATCTACCTGTGGCAGGAGCTCGGCTCGTAGCGCGAACGACGAGACGGAAACGAAGGCGGCGGGTCCGGAGTCGGGCCCGCCGCTTCTCGTTGAGGGGCGTCGCGCCGGGCGGCGCCCGCTCTAGCCGCAGCCGCCGCCGAGCTTGCGTCGCGTCTGCAGCTTCACCTTGGACTCGTACTCGAGACCGTGGCCCACGAGATGATCGGGGTTCGCCTCGCGGTAGCCGGCGCCGAGCGCCGCCGCGAAGTGCGTCGAGGTGCCGTCGGTGAGACCGGGAGCGAACGTGGTCAGCCAGCGGTCGATTCCGCCCTCCAGGATGTAGACGTTCGGAACGCCGCCGGCGACGAGGAGCTTCCACGCCTGGGTCGATCTCGCCTCGCGATCGTCCACCAGCACCGTGACCGTGGACGGCGGCGCCGCGAGGAGGCGCAGGCCCACGAGGCCTCCCTCGATCTCGTCCATCGTGACGCGTTTCGAGTCCAGCAGATGGAAGACGTTGAACTCCGCCTCGTCCCGGAGGTCCAGCACGAGGACGGACACGGTGCGGTCCTGCGAGAGATCGACGACCTCCCCGGGATGGACGTATGCGGCGCGAGTCTCGAGATCGACCTGGCGGGTGGATCGCACGCTTTCCCACCGCTGCGCGAGCGTCGGCTGCCCGAGCCCGGCAACGATCAGCGCCCCGCCGAGGAGGGCGAAGCCGGCCACCCGACGACGCCGACGCGCCACGGGCGTCGGCGCCCGGAGTGCCGCCCCCGGGTACCGCGCCGCGTCCGTGTGTCCGAACCGCGCCTCGAGCTGCTCCGATCCCCAGAACATGAACAGCGCCATCAGCACGACGCCCACGACGACGACCCCGGTGGGAACCCCGAGCCATTGCGGCAACGTGAACCGGCCGAGCGACGTGGAGTAGAAGAACTCCGGGAAACGCCCGACCGTCTCTCCGAACGCGCCCACGCCGAGCGTCGCGCCCACGAAGAAGAACAGCGCATCCAGCTTGAGATTCGCGACGGCCACGAGCGACGTGCCCGGACAGAAGCCCCCGAGGATGAACCCCACGCCCATGACGAGCCCGCCCACGACGCCGGGCACGAGATACGTGGGGTTGACCCAGACGCGCTGCATGTCCACCCACCCGAGGGCGGAGGTGAGGAACAGCAGGACCATCGCGGTCACGATCGCGCCGAACATGACCTTGAGGACCGTGAGGTTGCGGAAGTAGAACTGCGCGGCCAGGCGCCGCGAGTCCGCGAACCCGGCCATCTCCAGCACGGCCCCGAAGGCCACGCCGATGAGGAAGTACAGAGCGTATGCGAGCGGCTTGCCGAGAACGTCGACGAGAGCGAACGGCGCCATGTCAGTCCTCCGCGATCCAGAGTCGACGAACGAACCAGGCGAGCGCGTACCCGCCGGCGAACACCGAGAACATGAAGGCCCAGCTTCCCACCGACAGCACGGCGCCCCCCGAAAGCGCCTGGCCGGACGTGCACCCGCGCGCGAGGCGCGCGCCGAAACCCATCAGCACGCCGCCGAGCGTCGCGAACGCGAGCCGGGTCGGAACCGAGACACCGCGGCCGCGCTGCGTCTCCGGCCGCAGGCGACGGTGGACGAGACCGGAGAAGAATCCGCCGACCAGCGTCCCGGCGGTGATCATCACGATCCAGTGGTCGAGCGGATTCCGCTCCCCTCCCGCCATCTGCAGCAGGTAGGCGGTCCGATCCACGTGCTCCGGCACGATTCGATCCTCGAGCGAGACCAGGACCCGCGCGATCCCGCCGGACGCGCCGAGACCGTTGCCTGTGAGGAAGAACGCCGCGAACAGCACGACTCCCAGCATGGCTCCCGCGAGATAGGGATCGAGATAGGGCTTCGCCCCCGCCCCGGTTGCTCTCATGACGTCTCCTCCGGCTGCGGCGTACCCGGCAGCGCGGTGCCGCGCTCCGGTCGCCCGTGCGGTTCGGTCGATTCCAGATCCCAGCCCCGGATCATCGCCTTCACGTGCGCGAGCGGCGTGGGGCCGGTGGTGGTGAGATAGATGTGCGCGAGCAGGAAAGCCGCGAACAGCCACGCGCCGAGCGCGTGCAGCGGAACGAGCAGCGCGAGACCGCCGAACCACGCGTCGACGGCGGGCCAGCGCTGCGCACTCCAGATCAGGATTCCGGTCACCGTCTGCAGCGGCAGCAGCACGTTCAGGATGCCGAGATACGTGAGCTGCTGCAGCGGGTTCAGCTTCCGTTGCGGGCTGCGTTCGAAGGGGTGCGGATCGTCGCGGAAGATGCCGGCCACGTAGTAGCGGGTCTGCCGGATGGCCGCGTCGAAGAAGCCGGCCGGACTCGGCAGGAACTGACGGATCTCGCCGCTCGCCACGTGGTAGAACGCCGCCAGGAGCGCGTTCGCCACGACCACGAAACCGATCACGTTGTGGGCGCGCACCATCGTGGCGAAGTCCGTGCCCAGGATCGCGGCGGGGAACGCGACGCCCACGCCGGTAGCCATCAGCGCGAAGATCGCGAGCGCCTGCAGCCAGTGCCAGAGTCGCTCGTAGCGCGAGTAGAAGTGCACGCGCTCCCGACGGGGCGCCGCCGCACGACGCGGCCGGCGGCGGGCGGCAATGATCCGGGCCAGCGCATGCAGCCCGATCGCGAACGCGACCGCCGCCACCGTTCCGATCCCGGCGACGTTCGCGAACCGACTGGAATCATGGCCGAGCACGTACAGTCCGGCGTCGTCGTGATCCGGGACGTAGTCCCAGGCGCCGCCCGCCCGGGGTCGGATCTCCCCGGACCAGGCGACGCCTTCCGCGAGACGGGGCGGACGAGGGCTCGACGCCACCAGAGCGATCGGTCGCGTGAGTCGCGAATCCTGGTCATGGCAGGCCGAGCAGTCACGGAGCGCGTCCTTCCCGGACGTCACCCCGTGCGCGATCGGGAACGCACGGACGGTCGCCTCGCCGTCGGCGGCGATCTCGGTGACGAGATTGTGGGGCGCGAGGCGGGTACGACCGTCGGCCTCGCGACGCGGAATCAGCACCGGCGCCCAGGGCGCGATCGGGGTGAGCGCGTCCGGAACGGAAGCGGCGGTCCCGCGCCACGCGACGTCGCCGGCCGCGTCGATCGACCGCAGGGCCGGAGCGGCCATCTCCGGCACGTGACACACGGCGCACGACAGGCGATCGAAGTGACGTTCCGCGTACGGCAGCCACTCGTGTCCCGTCGTGGCGTCGTGGCAAGCGGTGCAGCCGCGCATCGTTCCGATCTCGTCGTGGCCGCCCTCTCCGGACGCGAGCGAGAGCTCGTGGCTCGGACGCTCGAGGTAGTCGCGCAGATCGAGACGTCGGGCGTCGAAGCGCAGGTGCTCCGGCCGGACGTCTTCCCGAGCCTCGCGGAACACCGGATGGTTCAGCGAGTGGTGACAGTCGACGCACTCGAGCAGACGCTCCGCGTGCACGTCGAACGCGCGGCCGCGGGACTCCTTGTTCTCGAGATTGAACGTGGAGTCGTGGAGCCGCGTGCCCGAGAAGACCTCGCCGGTGCGGAGCGTGCGCCGCGGTGATACGTCGCCGGTCCAGTCCACGATCGCAGTGCTCAGATCGCCCGCGAGTCCGTGACACGCTCCGCAGTGCTCGCTCGTGGGATCCTGCACCGCCACGAAGTCGGCGCGCACGTGACGCTGCGCGTCGAAGGCGCCGGCCTGCCACTCCCAGCCCGCGGCGCCGCTCGAAACGAGGCCCGCGCGCACGAGCTCCGCCGTCGGCGCGTCGTCCGCTCGGCCTCCGTCGAGCGCGGCCCGGCGCGCCGCGTCGTTCGGCGCCACGACGTGACACACGAAGCAGTCCGTCTCGAACGTGCCGTCCGCGCGTTCCCACGAGGTGCGTTCGGCCGCGGTCAGCCGGGCGAGACCGGCCGCGGGCTCGCGGCGCGAGATCTTCGCGTGAAGGTCGTGCTCGGCGATGAACGCGGTGTCGTGACACCGGCCGCACGTCGCGGTGGGGGAGACGGCCGCGCCGCTGTCGAGCACGTGCTCGCCGTTCCGATCCAGCAGGGGAAACGTCGGGTGGATGGTGCGGGCCGGATCTTCGGCGTGCGCGGTGGCGTGAGGCTCCGAGGCGCCGGCCCCGATCGCGAACACGAGGCCCGCTCCGAGGACGGTCGCGGCCGCGAACGAACGGCGTTTCATCGCGTCCCCTCCGCGAGATCGGTGACGGGCGGCAGCGGACGTCCGCCCCACTCGAGCGGATCCCCGTGATAGCCGAGCGCTTCCCAGTCCAGGACGTCGCCGCCCTCGTGGCAGTCGCCGCACTGCAGCGCGTGGTCCGCCGGGGCGACCATGTGCGTCAGCGCCCAGTACATCTCCGTCTCCGCGAAGTCGTACTGCCCGCTGTACTCGAGTCCCGTCGCCTCGCAACCGAGTCGTACGGCCTGATCCCAGTCGTAGTCCTCCCAGTAGCCGCCCGCTCCCGCGGTCTTGGGCACGAGCAGGTAGCCGTTCTCGGCGTCGCGGATCTGCTTGCCGCGGTGGACCTTGAACGGCCAGATGAGCGAGTTCGGGTCGAGGCGATCGCCGTGGGGGCGATTCAGCACGGTGGAGCCATTCGTCGCGGTGGGGTCGCCGAGGAGGTAGCGGTCCGCGGTGCCGTCGAACCACGCGTACTCCGGACGCAGCAGCTCCGCGTACTCGAAGCTGCCCTTCTTCTTGAGGTAGTGGTGCGGATCCTCGGGCTGGTCCTTGCCCGCCGTCGACCAGTCCCAGTGGATCTTGGTGGCCTCGCGGATCGCGACCTCGGGGATGTGGCAGGTCTGGCAGGCGACGGAACGCGTGTGCAGATCGATGCGCGAATCCCCGTGCGGTTCCGTCGAGTGGCAGTCCGTGCACGAGGCGCGGTTCGCCTGATCCACGCTCACCGAGATCGAACGTCCGCGCACGCTGTGCTTCTCGGTCACGTGGCAGTCCGTGCACAGCATCTCGTGACGGCCCATGTGAACGTCGACGCGCTCGGTCGGGTTCATCAGGCTCGTATCGAGGTCGCCGTGCTTCACGCCCGCGCCACCGCCCCCCTTGAAGTGGCACGATCCGCACGTGTCGCGCGTGGGACCGCCGACGCTCTGCGCGGAGGCCGCCAGGTCCACCGTCTCCGCCGGCAACCCCGCCTTGGACTTCACGTACTGGCCGGACTGGTCGTGACACACGAGGCAGTCGACGTCTTCCTGCGCCGTGAAGTCGAAGCTCGCGTCCTTCCATCCGTAGCCCGCGTGGCACGCGGTGCACGCCGCCCAGTTCGACTGCACGCTGATGCAGAAGTTGTTGATCGCGGTCTTCTTGCCGATGCGGTGCAGCCCTTCGTGGCCGGGCACCGGCACGGGGTCGCCTTCCCACGTCCAGTGGGCCGTGGCCATGACCTCGGACGCCGCCTCCTCGTGACATTCGAGACAGGCCCGGGTGACCGCCGGTCCGTCCGCGAACGGCCCCGGCAGGAGATCGGAATGATCCGTCTTCGGCAGATGCGGCGGAACGTGCGCCCACGGATCGTCCGCGGGCGGGGTTCCCTTCGGCAGCACGAGTGCGACCGGCACGGCGAGCAGGATCAGGAGACCCAGTCCGCCCGCCAGTGCGCGCCAGCGATCCCGACTCATGGGGTGACCTCAGCGAGACCTGCGCGGGAGAGGCTTCCCCCGCGGCGCTTCGGGCTCTTCCTCCCCGAAACGACGGTGGACGCAGCCGAGGATTCCGGCCAGCGCCGGCTCGGCCACGCGGTAGTAGACCTCCCGGCCGCGACGCTCCTGCGAGAGGAGGCCGCGATCGCGCATCTTCCCGAGGTGCCCGGACATCGCCGCCTCCGGAATCGCGCACTCCTGCGCCAGTTCGCGCACGCTGAGCTCGCGGTTCAGGAGGAGGTCGGCAATCCGGAGACGGATCGGGTGGGCCAGCGTCCGCAGGCAAGCGGCGGCCCGTTCGGCGGCGTTCGTGGCGAGGGAGGTCGGGGAGTTGCTCATGACATCTCGAAATATCGTGAGATTTCGAGATGGGGACATGCGGGGTTTCCACGACCCGGGTACGGGGCCGCGGGGGCGGGATCAGTTTTCCGGGACGTCCCCGTCCGTCGACTCCGTCCGCAGCGCCTCCGGATTCAGCACCCGGAACTCGACGCGACGATTCAGGGCGAGCTCCGTGGCCGAGGTCCCCGTGGCGATCGGCACGGACTCGCCGAACCCGCGCACGCGCAGCCGCCCGGGATCGATCGCGCAGTGCTCCACCAGGTAGTCGCTCACTGCTTGCGCCCGGCGCTCGCTGAGACGCTGATTGAAGTCGGCGGCGCCGCGGGGATCGGCGTGACCTTCGATGCTCACGATCGTGGCGGGAAACTCGGCGAGCACGCGGCCGATCGTGTCGATGACGTCGCGCGAGCGGGGCAACAGCGTCGCGCGCGACGTCTCGAACAGGATCAGGTTCGTCCGGAACATGCCGGCGTCGAGGATCTGCTCGCGGATCACGCGCTCGGACGGAACGGACGGTACGGGCGCGAGTCCGCCCGCACCCGCGGCGGCGCCCCCGGTGGAGCCGGAGGCGAGACCGGTGCCCGGATTCGCGCCGGCACTCGGGCCGGCGGCCCCGGGAACGACCAGAACGGGCGGAGGGGACGTCGGTCCTCCGGTCGTGATCTCGAGCGGCAGCGGCGGGGGCGCCCCCGCGGCGACGTCGAGTGCGCCCGCGAGCGGCGCGGGAGCGGACGCGGACGCGCTCGTCGACGCGACGATCACCGTGTCCGCACCGGTTGCCTGGCCGAGGAACGGCGGCGCGGACGTCGCGCCGGGTGCGAGGCTCGGGGAGAGCGGTTCGCGTGCCTCGAGCGGGGCGTCCGCGCGTGGAGCGCGATGTCGCCGGGCGTTCGGACCCGAACGAATTCGAACGCCGCCGGGCGGTCCGTAGCGGAAGTAGAGCAGCGCGTTCGGGCGCAGCGGAACGACGAGCGTGGACGCGGACGAGTCGGCGCTCGCGGCCTCCTCGGCCGCGACAGTGGCCGCCACGCACACGGCGAGCCCCGCCGCCATCAATCCGGCCGCGACCGACGTCTTCACGGCAGGCTCCGCTCGACCCCGACCGCCAGACGATTCCAGTCGAAGAGGTCGACTCCCTGGTGCTCCGCGAACACCTTCATCCCACCGAGTCGGGCGGCGAGCCCCCAGGTCACGTTCAGCACGCCGCGCTCCGAGGACTCGCCGCCGCCCGAGGCGATCAGCACTCCCCCTCCGAGCGACGCGTACGGAGTCCAGTTCCGCTGCGCGAGTTCGAACACCTCGTAGCGCGCGTCGATCGCGAGCAGAAACGTGGTGATCGACTCGCCGAAACCGAGCGAGAGCTCAGGGCCGAAGCGAAGCGCCGGCACGCCGGGCACCTCGAGAAGATCGAGCGCCGCCCCGAGAACGAACTGATTCGGGTCGTCCGCCCCGAAGCCGGCGTACGGGCGCAACGCATCCGGCCGCCAGTCCAGCCCGCCGGACTTCGGGGCCGAGGACGCGGAAACCTCCCGCGAGATCGGGGACTCCGCGACCGGCGCGCTCGGGGGAACCGACGTGGGCGTTCGCGCTTCGAGCGCATCCATTCGCTCCGCGAGCCGCGCCTCGAGACGTCGCTCGATCTCGGCCACCTGTTCGTCCGTCAGGGCCGGGGCCGGCGCGGGCGGGGACGACGCGAGCTCGTCGCGCACCCATTGCCGGACGGTGTCCGGGTCGACGGAGTTCGTGGGAGCGGATGCGGGTGCAGCGCCGACACTCACGGTGTCCGGGGCCGACGATGCGGAGTCCGCGGCGGCGGCCGGAGCCGGCACGGACCCGGGAGTCTCGATCGCCGTCCCGCCCGTGACGGCGGCCGAGGTCGAAGTCGCCCCCGCACTGTCCGCGACGGCCACCGGGTTCCCTCCCTCGAAGTACGACTCGATCTGCACCCCGCCGGGATTGCCGTAGCGGATGTAGATCTCGCCCTCGGTCGGGACCGGAATCGTGAGGGTCTCGCCCCCGTGGAACGATCCCCGCGAGATCGTGGCCACGGAACCGGAGGCCGGGCCGGACGCCGTGGAGTCCGGCGTCGTCGCGGAGTCGGGCTGCGTCGCCGGGGCCGAAGCTTCGCCCTTGGTGGCGGCGACCTCCGTCTCCCTCACGCCGGCTTCGGGGCCGCCGGCCTCCGTGCTCGTCGGCGCCTCGACCTCCACCACCGGCGCGGGTCGCGGCACGAATCCGTGTCCGCC
>JAGQIB010000431.1 GCA_020431545.1 Gemmatimonadota bacterium | reverse complement strand
TCGTACTCGATGCACCGCTCGTACTCGGAAACCGCCTGATCGATGCGGCCCGAATCCTGGTACAGGACCCCCAGGTTGTAGTGCGCGAGCACGAACTTCTTCTGCAGTCGGATCGACTCCAGGAACTCCTTCTCCGCGTCCGCTGGGCGTTCCAGCAGCTTGAAGGAGTTCCCGAGGTTGAAGTGCGCCTCCGCGTAGTTCGGATCCAGATCGAGCGCCTGGCGGTACTCGCGCACGGAACCCTCCGCGTCGCCCGACTTGTACAATGCGAGCCCGAGCAGGTTGCGCGCCTTCGCGTTCTTCGGATCGTCGGCGAGGAGCGCGTTCGCGAGCGCCACCGCTTCGTCGATCTTGTTCGCGACGACGAGGTCGTAGCCTTCCTGCAGGCGCGGATCGATCTTCTTGCTGCATCCCGTCCCCAGCACGAGTGCCGCGAGCAGGACGAACACGGGGACGACCCGCTCAGGTCTGAGCTGCTTCATTCCGACGCTCCCTCCGGCGGGCCTTGAAGTGGTCCGCGACGAGAATACCGACGATCGCGAGAACGACCAGCACGTTCAGCGCGAGAATTCCGAGCAGAATGGCCAGGACGATCTTCATGGCGCGTCAGACTCCGAACCGGAGCGGGGACTCGAACGCGTTGCGGAGTCTCGTGACGACCGCGTCCGTGCCGGCGCCCTCCACCGTCACCACGTCGAATCGACAGCCGCCCGGCGCGAGTCCGTGACGGGCGATCCACATCGCGGCAGCAGCGGCGAGGCGACGTCGCTTGTCGGGCGTCACGGCCGCGAGGGCGTCCTTGCCCCGCCGCGCCTTGACCTCCACGAACACCTCCACGTCGCCTTCCCGCACCACGAGATCGATCTCTCCGCCCGCGAGCCGGACGTTGCGATCCCGCACGACGGCGCCGTGTTCCTGGAGCCAGCGCGCCGCCCGGTCCTCGGCCCATCGTCCGCGCGCGGGGGACGTTCTCAAAACAAGGTTCCTTGCGCCGTCAGCGCGACGGGCGAGAAGCTCCGGCGGTGAAGCGGACACGGTCCCCGCTCCGCCAGAGCGAGTCGATGCTCCTCGGAGGCATAGCCGCGGTTCGAGGCGAAGCCGTAGGCGGGAAACCGGCGATCGACCGCCGCCATGAACCGATCCCGCACGACCTTCGCCACGATCGACGCCGCGGAGATGCATGCGCACTTCGCGTCTCCCTTGACGACGGCCGTGTGCTCGAGCGGGAGCCCGGGGACGGGGTGCCCGTCCACCAGCAGATGGGCTGGCGCGTTCTCGAGGCGGGCGACGGCCCGCCGCATGGCCCGGTGCGTCGCCTGCAGGATGTTGATGCGGTCGATCTCACGCGTTCGCGCCCAGCCGATGCCGACCGTCGCGCACGCGAGGATCTCCGCGCACAATCGCTCGCGCGTGGCCTCGGTCAGGACCTTCGAGTCCGCGAGTCCCTCGATCCGCGGGGACTCGGGGAGCACGACGGCCGCCGCGACGACCGGCCCCGCCAGCGGGCCACGACCGACCTCGTCGATGCCGGCGACGGCACCGCCCACCTGGAGCGCGATCTCGCGCTCCATCGCGTAGGGGTCGCTCGGCACCGACGTCAGTTCGAGCGCTTCTCGCGGATGCGCGCCGCGCGCCCGGTCAGGCTGCGCAGATAGAACAGCTTCGCCCGGCGGACCCGGCCGTTCCGCAGCACCTCGAAGCGCGCGACGGACGGCGAGTGCAGCGGGAAGATTCGCTCCACGCCGACACCGTTCGAGATCTTGCGCACCGTCACGCTCTCGCGCATGCCGCTGCCCCGACGCTGGATCACGTCGCCCTTGAAGACCTGGATGCGCTCCTTGTTTCCCTCGCGCACGCGCACGTGCACGTTCACCGTGTCGCCGGGGCGCAGATCCGGCAGCTCCGACTGGAGCCCCGAAGCCTCCGCCACCCGAATGAGATCCGCCATCGTCCTTCTCCTTCTTCTCGCTTCCCGTGACGCCTGCCTACTCGGATGCGGTCCCTCCGGACGCCTCCGTCTCCCGGCCCGCATCGAGATCGGCCTCGATCTCGCGCAGGAGCTTGCGATCCTCCGCCGTCAACTCGGCCCGCGCGAGCAGCTCCGGTCGTCGCGCGAGCGTCCGCGCGAGCGCCTGTCGCCGCCGCCACCGGCGGATGTTCTCGTGGTGCCCGGACAGCAAGACCTCCGGCACCGTCGCCCCCCGGAACTCCCGCGGCCGCGTGTACTGCGGCACCTCGAGCAATCCCGAGTGGATCGAGTCGTCTTCCGCGCTCGCGAAGTCTCCGAGCGCTCCGGGGAGAAGCCGCATCACCGCGTCGATCACGACGAGCGCCGGCAGCTCTCCCCCGGAGAGCACGTAGTCTCCGATCGAGATCTCGTCCGTGGCGTAGGCCCGGACGACCCGGTCGTCGACTCCCTTGTATCGCCCCGCCACCAGGAAGATCGCGTCCTCGCGGGCGAGGTCCCGCGCGAGATCCTGATGGAAGGGCACGCCTCCGGGCGTCAGGAAGACGATCCGGGGACGCGACTCCTCGCTCGCGAGCGCCGTGTCCAGGGCGGTCGCGATCGGCTGCGCCATCATCACCATGCCGGCGCCGCCACCGAACGGAATGTCGTCCACCTTGCGGTGGCGATCCTCCGTGTACTGCCGGGGATCGACGGCCCGAACGTCGAGCAGTCCGCGCTCGATCGCCGCCCCCAGGATCGAAGGCGCGCAGGCGGCCTCGATCAGTTCCGGGAAGATCGTGAAGACCGTGATCCTCATCGACGCTCCCCGGCTTTCCTCGGCCGCGCGGAGCTACGACTCCGCGGAGACCTCTCTCAATCCCGGCGGAACCCGGACCACCATCCGGCCTTCGCCCGGGTCGACCCGCACCAGGACGTCCTCCAGGAACGGCAGCAGGAGCTCTCCCTGCTCTCCCCGCACCACGAGAACGTCGTTCGCCGGCAACAGCATCACTTCCGCCAGCGTTCCCAGCGCCTCGCCGTCTTCGGTCTCCACCGCGAGCCCGACGAGATCGGCCACGAGCCACTCGCCGTCTTCCCGCGCCGGGAGATCCTGCCGGCGCGCCAGGATCTCCGAACCGCGCAACGACTCGGCCGCACTGCGGTCGCGCGCCGCATCGACGCGCACGATCCAGCCGATCTTGCGCGGCCGGACGTCGAGCACCCTCACCCGCCGCGGCTTTCCATCTTCCTCCGGACGACGGAGGGTGAGACCGGAGAGTGCCAACAGCTCTTCCGGCGTCACGCCGAACAGGCGGGCGGTCACCTCGCCGCGAATACCGTGCGGACGACCGAGCTCCGCGACGACGAGCCGACCTCCGTCCTCGGACGACAACCCGGACTAGGCCTCCGCGCCGGCTTCCTCCGCCGGCTTCGCGGCGGCCTCGGCCTTCGCCTTCTCTTCTTCCGCGATCCGCGTGGCCGTCTTCTTGGACGGGCGCGGCGGACGCGTGCGCTCGACCGAGTCGTTCACGCGGTCCGTGGGCATCTCGCCACCGGCCTTCACGGCCTGCCACTGCGCGAGCACGCCTGCCTTCGCGAACAACCGCTTCACGGTGTCCGTCGGCTGGGCGCCGTTCGACAGCCACTTGATCGCGACGTCCGGCATGAGATCCACCTTCGCCGGCTTCGCGAGCGGATCGTACGTCCCGACGATCTCGATGAACCGACCGTCGCGACGATGCGCTTCTTCCGCCGCCACGACCCGGTAGTAGGGGCGCTTCCGGTTCCCCATCCGCGCCAAACGCAGTCTGACCAACTCTTCCTCCTCGTTCTTTCGCCGGCCGCGCCGGCTTCGTGCCGGAAGGTCCGGCTACCGCATTCCGGGCAGGCGGGCGAGCATCTTGCCCCGCTTGCCCTTCTTCAACTTCGACATCTGCTTCATCATCTGCCGCATGTCCTGGAACTGCTTCAGCAGCTGATTCACTTCCTGCACCGACGTTCCGCTGCCGCGCGCGATGCGCTTGCGCCGACTGCCGTTCAGGAGAGCGGGCTTCGCTCGCTCCGCGGGCGTCATCGAGTTGATGATCGCCTCCACGCGCCCGATCGAGCGCCCGCCGTCCTTCTCGACTTCCTTCAGCGCCTCCTTCGGCATCCCCGGGAGCATCCCGAGAATCTGGTTCAGCGGCCCCATCTTGCGGATCCGCCGCAGCTGGGACCGGAAGTCGTCCAGGTCGAACTCGTTGCGCGAAAGCTTGCGGGCGAGGTCTTCCGCCTCCTCGACCGCCACGGTCTCCTGCGCCCGCTCCACCAGGGTGACCACGTCGCCCATGCTGAGGATGCGGGACGCCATCCGGTCCGGGTGAAACGGCTCGAGCGCGTCCGCGGACTCGCCGACCCCCAGGAACTTCAGCGGCACCCCGGTGACCCGCGCGATCGAGAGCGCCGCACCGCCGCGCGCGTCACCGTCCATCTTCGTGAGCACGACGCCGTCGAAGCCGAGCCGCTCCTTGAACGTCTCCGCCACCGTCACCGCGTCCTGCCCGATCATACCGTCGACGATCAGGAGCACCTCGCGCGGCTTCACCGCGCCCCGGATCGCCGAGAGCTCTTCCATCAGCGCATCGTCGACGTGCAGACGACCCGCGGTGTCGAACAGCACCACGTCGGCCGCGGCCTTCCGCGCGCCTTCCAGGCCGCGACGACAGATCTCGACCGGATCCTCCTCCGGTCCCTCGTACACCGCATGGCCGTTCGCGCGCGCCAGCTTGATCAGCTGATCGCGGGCGGCCGGCCGGTACGGGTCCGCCGGAACGAGGTACGAGGCGCGCCCCTGCTTCTTCAGCCAGTTCGCGAGCTTCGCGGTCGTCGTCGTCTTGCCCGAGCCCTGCAGTCCGACGAGCATCACGGGCACCGGTGGAGTGCCCGCGATGTTCGGACGAGCGACCGATCCGCCGAGCAGATCGACGAGCTCGTCGTGGACGATCTTCACCACCTGCTGGCCGGGACGGACGCCCTTCAGGACCTCCTGCCCGACCGCGCGCTCCTCCACGCGCTTCACGAACTCCTTCGCCACCTTGTAGTGGACGTCGGCTTCGAGCAGCGCGCGCCGGATTTCCTTCAGGGACTCGCGGACGAGATCCTCGGTCAGCACGCCCCGGCCGCGGAGACCCTTGAAGATCCCCTCGAGGCGGGTGGTGAGGTCCTCGAACATGACGCCCCTTCCGATACCGCACCGAGACCGCGCAACGAGCGCGCGAGATCATCCGAACGACCGCCTCGGCCGCGCGTCGATCGGTTTCCCGGATTCACCCCACAGGAACCGGAGACGATACCGGAGGGCGACGGAAGGATCAAGGGCTGAGCCGGGCCGCGCGGGGCCGGGGAGCGACTCCTCGGGCCGGCGGAACGCCCGCCGACGTGGGGATGGCCGGGGCTAGCCGGACCGACCTCGTGCCCGCAGCCCCTCAGCGGGCCCGGAGGCGCTCCAGGGCGTGCCACTCCGCCACGAGGCCCGCCGGGTCCTCCGCCCCGAAGAAGGCCGTACCGGCCACGAGGATCTCGGCCCCGGCGGCCACCGCGCGCCGGGCGGTCGCGGGCGCGATCCCGCCGTCGACCTCGACCCGATAGTCGTGTCCGGCCGCACCCCGCAGGTCCCGGGCGCGGGTCAGCTTCGCCTCCTGCTCCGGCCGGTACGACTGCCCCCCGAACCCGGGCTCGACGGTCATGATCAGCACCAGCGAGACCGCCTCGAGAAACGGTTCGACGTCCGCGAACGGCGTGCCCGGCCGCAGCGTGATCCCCGGCTTCATTCCGCGCTCGGCGATCGCGGTCAGAGTCTCCGAGACATCGGAACACGCTTCCACGTGCACGGTGAGGTACTCGGCGCCCGCGTCCGCGAACGCGTCGACGTAGCGGCGCGGCTCCTCGATCATCAGGTGCACGTCGAGCGGAAGCGAGGTGAGCTCGCGCACGGCCTCGACCACGACGGGACCGAAGGAGATGTTCGGCACGAACATGCCGTCCATGATGTCGAGATGCAGGAGATCGGCCCCCGCGTCCTCCGCGAGACGAACGGCCCGCTCCAGCGAACGGAAGTCGGCGGCGAGCAGCGACGGCGCGACCTGAACGACGGACATCGGGGCACCTCCTCGGTACCCCGCAAGATATCACGCCGCGGAAGGGTCAGAAACGAGCGCGATCACCAGTCGCCGAGAAAGATCCCGGAGTCGCGCTTCTTGGGCTTCGGCTCCGTCGGCGGCCGTTCGGCGGCGACGAGGCGAGGCTTGCGGTAGTCCTCGGGACGCAGTCCGAGCATCTCGTCCCAGCGATCCGGCCCACCGCGTTGCGTGCGCCGCTGAGGGATCGCGCGCTCGTGCGCTTCGGAAGCGGCGATCGCGTCCTCGTCAAAGAGGATCCGGTGGGTGCTGTGAAAGACGACCCACACCTTCTCGAGGTTCGAGTTCGCGTCCGTCGGGAACAGGAAGAAGCCGGTGCGCTTCGGATCGTACTCGTCGACCCAGCCGGCGAGCTCTTCCCCGTCGGTGAACTCGATCCACGCCTTGCGACCGTGACCGTCCCGGTACCGGAACGTCTTGCGCTCGTCGTGCGAGTGGTTGCCGAACAGGTTCTTCACGAAGAAGAGCGCCTTCAGCTCCTCGATGTCGATGCGGTGGGGCTCCCCCAGCTCGTCCGTGATCGACAGCAGCGTACGATCCGGACGGAAGTCGCTGGACGTTCCCCGCACCAGTCGGCCGTCGCGGTGACGCGCCACCACCAGAAACCCGTAGTCCGACATCCGATCCTCCCCTCGCCGGAGACATCGGCCGACGCGCGAAGGGAAATGAGCCGGACGGGCGTTTCGGGGCCCGAGGGGGCCCCAGTGGCGGCCCAGTGGCGGCCTAGTGGCGGGAGGAGACGACCAGATCGACCCGGGTCCCCGCCTCGACCTTGCGGCCGGCGGGCGGATCCTGCTCGAGGACGGTCCCGGGGAGAACGGCCCGATCGAGCAGGACGGTCTTCGCGCCGACCCGCAGGCCGTGGCCGGTAAGGTCCGCCTCGACGTCTTCCGTGAGGCGTCCGGTGAGGTCGGGCATGATCCACTCTCTCGGATCCGGGCCGAGCGAGACGAGCAGGTCCACGCGGGCGCCTTCCGGCAGCGGCGCCGCGGCCGGCGGGTCCTGGGCGATCACGGACCCGCGAGGCACCGAGTCGTGGTGGACGCGCGCCACGGAGCCGACCGAGAGATCGCCCCGCTCGAGTGCGATGCCGGCCTGCCGGTAGGACATGCCGGCGACGTTCGGGACCGGGGCACGCCGCAGGCCGAGCGAGACGGTGAGCCAGACCTTGCGGCCGTGCCGGAGCGGCATCCCCGCCGCGGGCCGGTGGCCGCTCACCACGCCCTCCCCGAAGTCCAGCGAGTACTCCTGGCGTTCCTCGACGCCCTTGAATCCCGCTTCCTCCAGTCGGACGCGCGCCTCCGCGACGGTCAATCCGACGAGATCGGGCACCTTGGACTCCGCGCCCGAGTGCACGAACGCGAGCATGCCGAAGTGGAAGATCGCGAGGCCGGTGACGAACGCCGCGGCCGCCGCCGCGAGCCACAGAAGCGGCCGGCTCATCGGGCGACCACCGACAGGCCGCGCGTACCCGGCCGGATCGCGGCCGCGAACGCCCCGTCCGTTCCGTGTTCGTGCGGCTCGACACGAAGACAGCCGTCTTCCACGATCTCCTCCGGGAGCACCTCGGCGGCGGACACGATCGTGTCCCCGGGATGCCGGGACAGGTAGTCGCGAACCACGTGCTCGTTCTCCTCCGGCTCGAGCGAACACGTCGAGTACACCAGCAACCCTCCGGGGCCGACCTGCTCGCGGCCCGCGTCCAGGAGTTCCCCCTGCAACGTCGCGAGGCGGTTCACGTCCTCGGGGCCCCGACGCCAGCGCGCGTCCGGTCGGCGACCGAGCACGCCGGTGTTCGAGCACGGCGCGTCGACCAGCACGCGTCCGAATCCTCCGCGCGTGGCGGGACGCAACCCGTCCGCCACGAGAAGCCGGATGCCGGCCGCCCCCGTGCGGGCGAGCGTCTGCCGGAGAGATCCGAGCCGCCGCGCCGACCGATCCGCCGCGACGATCTCGGCGTCGCCGCAGAGATCCGCGAAGCGAACCGCCTTGCCGCCGGGCGCCGCGCACACGTCGATAATCCGCTCGCCCGCCTGCGCCTCGACGAGCTCCGCCGCGCGCAGCGCGGTCTCGCCCTGGATCGTCGCGCGCCCCTCGCGGAACGCGGCCGAGCCGACGATCGCGCTCGTCGAGCCCGGCGGCAGCAGCACGACGTTCGCGTGGCGCCCGGGCCGCGCACCGAGCTCCTCGAGCTCCGCGCGCGCCGCCTCGTCGGTCCAGCGCACGGAGAGCGTCGGCTCCTCGAGCGCGAGCCGCGCGAGCTCCTCCGCGCGCTCCTCGCCGTGGTGCTTGCGCCAGCGCTTGTAGAGCGGCGCGGGCATCGACAGCGCGTCCTCGGCCCACA
>JAGQIB010000430.1 GCA_020431545.1 Gemmatimonadota bacterium | reverse complement strand
GTGGCGACCCGTCGTCCCGTGACGTCCACGATGGTCACGCGCGCGGGCCCGCCGCGGGCCAGGGTGAACGCGAAGCGGGTCTCGGTCGTGAACGGGTTCGGCGCGGGGGACTCGACGAACAGTGACGCGGCGGAAGTCGCGACCGGGGGGACCGCCGTCGCGCGGGGACCGGCGCTTTGCGCGAACCAGGCCGGTCCGGAGAGGAGCGCGTCGTCCAGCTCGCCGGCCGGCGTCGCGGTGACTCCGTCGTACCGGAGCACGCGATCGTTGTTGAAGCTGGCGACGTACGCGAGGCCATCGAGGCCGAAGAAGATGTCGTTCGCGCGGTCGAGCCCGCCGCTGCCGGCGCTCACGAAGACGCCGAGGAACGCGCCCGTCGTCCCGTCGTACCGGCGGACGGAATCGTTCGTCTGCTCGGTCACGTAGAGATCGCCGTCCGGGCCGAAGCGAACGCCGCGCGGCGCGTCGAGTCCGCCGCTTCCGGCGGGGACGAAGTCGCCCATCGGCGCCCCGGTGGCGCCGTCGTAGCGGATGATCCGGTCGTTGCTCCAGCTCGCCACGAAGAGGTCGCCGCCCGGACCGAAACGAATGCCCGTCGGCTGGCTGAGGCCGCCGGCACCGGCCGGGACGAACGCGTTCAGAAAGGCGCCGGTGGCGCCGTCGTAGCGCAGCACCGCATTCGTGGCGGCCGAGGCGACGTAGAGGCTTCCATCCGGGCCGAAGTCGAGGCCGACCGGCACGTTCAGGCCGCCCGATCCCGCCGCGACGAACACGTCGATGAACGCCCCGGTCAGGCCGTCGTAGCGACGGACGCGATCGTCGTTCTGACTGACGACGTACACGAAGCCGTCGGCGCCGGTCACGAGATCCGACGTCGCGTTCAGGCCGCCGGATCCGGGTGTGACGAAGGGCTTCACGAGGCGACTCCGGAAGCTGTACCGCACGACGCTCGAGCTCGCGCTGCACGAGATCAGGAGGCTGGCGTCGCAGAGTGCGTCGTCGGTGGCGACGACGGGGACGGCGTCGCTGATCACGACGGTCGACGTCGCGTCGGTCACGAGCACTCGGTACTCGGACGTCCCGGTCACGACCACCGACTCCGTGCTCGCAATCCCGAGATCGAACCAGGCGCCGCCGCCCTGGCGCACCTGCCACTGGTACGAGTATGGACCCAGACCACCCGTGAGCGACGCCGTGAGCTGCAGTTCCTCGCCGGTGCACACGGTGTCGGCCTCCGCGGCGACGGACACCACCGGCGGTCCCGGCAGCGAGGCCACCGAGAAGTTGTCGAACGCGAGTCCCACGCCCGTGGCCTCTCCCGTGTAGCGCAGCACGATCGAGCGGATCACGGGCGACCCGAGATCGAACGACCAGCCGAACGCCATGGCGTCACCGGGTCCGGCACCGGGCGAGAGACACGCGGGGTTGCCGGGACCGTTCGGCGCGTCGAGGACCCGGCTGTCGAGCTCGATGCCGGTCGAGTCGTACGCCGTGATCGTCCACTGCTCGCACGGCGGGAGTCCGTTCACGCGACAGTCGATGTCCAGCACCGACCCGGACGCCTGGGCCACCGGCGTGGCGTAGTCGATCCGCAGATCTCCCGAGACGCCGAGCGACGTGTCGTCGGTGAGAAAGGTCGAGCCGAGTCCGAGGTTCGGCAGGGGCGTGTCGACGTCCGAGCACCCCTCGAAGGCGGTCTGCGGCGCGCCGGCCTTCGCGATCCGCGGGAATCCGATGAGAGCCCCGGAGGCGTCGCGCAGGGAGAACGAGACGCCGAGCGAGTCGTACTGCGTGGAAATCGGCTCGAGATCCACCGTGGGCGTGCCGTCCGGAAGGGTCTCGAAGTCGATGACCTGGGCGCCAGCGGGACCGGCGAGAGCGACCAGGACGGCGACGAGCGGGAAGGCGGCCCGCGCGAGGACGGCGCTCGGGACGGCGGTGCGAGAGGCGAGGAGTGCGGTCATGTCGGCTCCTGGACAGCGGATCGAACCGGGAAGCGGCGGCCCGGTGAGGGCCTCATCCAGGGAATCCGAAAACGAGGGTCGAAAGCGGCCACGGAAAAGGCGGGGGACGCGATCGCGCCCCCCGCCCGGTGACTTCGCGGCGAGATCGACTAGCGCAATCTCGTGATCCGTTGCAGGAGAGCTCGGCCCTCCGCCTCGAGTCGTACGAAGTACACGCCCGCGGCCACGTCCTCGCCGCGGTCGTTTCGCAGATCCCAGTTCACGGCGTGGGCGCCCGCGCCGCGCAGACCGCTCACGAGCGAGCGGACCCGGCGACCGGAGACGTCGTACACCGCGAGCTGCACGTCGCCGGTGTGGCCGAGGTTGAAGCGGATCTCGGCCGACGTCGACGTGGGGTTCGGCGTGATGCGAGCGAAGGCCAGCGCGGAGTCGGACTCGCGAACGTCCACGCCCACCGCCGACTCGCCGATCAGGATGAGGTAGTCCTCGGTCTCGCCGCCGCGGAACTTGCCGAGCGGCTCGCTCGCGGAACCGGCCCACGGGAAGTCGGCATTGACCGGATCCAGCGTCAACGTGGCGCGCATCCAGCCGTAGCCTTCCTTCGGGCCGACCTGGAACTTGGGCGACGTCCACGTCGAGCAACCCGGAGGCAGCACGAGCGTGGTGTTGCGAAGCGCCCACTCCGGCGCGCACACGTTCCGCTGTGCGCACTCGAGGTTGTCATTCCAGTCCCCGTCCTCGTTCCAGTCCACGAGGAGGTTGAAGAACACCGTGATCTCCTGCGGGGAGCAGTTGTACATCTGGAACGTCACCGAGGCCGTGTCGCACCGCGCGAACACCGGAGTCGTGGCGCTCACGAGCCCCGCGTCGACGCCGTCGTTCAGGCACTCGTCCTGACCGAACGGGAACGCCGCCCCAGCCGTCAGGTCCACGCAGTCCGTGACGACCGCCGGGTCGCACGTGCTCGGCAGGCCGGCCGGCGCGAAGTTGTTGATCTTGCCGTTCTCCTCGGAGTCCACGAAGTCGGCCGACACCGAAGAGCAGCCGAGCCACACGCCGATCGGGTCGCCCGCGAGCTTCTCGTGCAGCACCCAGCCCGTCGGTCCCGGCATCGTGCTGATCGGCGGGCACGGCGGATCGAAGTCCTGCGTGCCGATGCCACCGCCGCCGAGGCACGTCGGGAACTGACCGATCACGCCGGACGGATAAGCCGTGATGTCCTCCGGCGCGTCGCCGAAGTCGACGTAGCCGAGCTCGCAAGGATCGCCCGTGGTGATCTCACCCACGAAGTAGTCCTCCGTCTCGCCCAGGTCGAGGAAGCCCTCGCCGCCCCCGGCCGGGGCGCAGCCTGCCCACGGGAACGAGTCGTTGACCGGCGTGTCGGACATCGAGATGCGCATCCAGCCGGCGCCTTCCCAGGGGCCCACCAGGAACGCGGGCGACATGTGCGACGTGCAGCCGGGGGGCAGCACGAGCGGGAAGTTCTTCACGGCCCACTCGTACGCGCAGGAGCCCGGACACTGGAAGTTGTCGTTCCAGTCGCCGTCCATGTTCATGTCCAGGAGCACGTTCAGGTACACGACGCGATCGCCGTTCGCGCAGTTCGTCGTGCGGAACTTGATGGAGCCGGGGGTGCACGGCGCGAAAATCGGCATCTCCTCGAGGCCGGCGTCCGAGTCGCCGAAGCACTCGTCCTGCCCGAACGTTCCGGCCGACGTGACCTCCATGCAGTCGACCGCGATGTCGGCGCACGAGCTCACGGCCAGGCCCGGACTGGTCTTGCCGTCCGGCTCGGAGTCGATGCCGCCGGAGGGGCCGCCGACCGGTCCGCAGCCGAACCAGTAGCCGGGAAGCGGAATCCCGTTGCGGTGCACGACGAAGCCCGTCGGGCCGGGCGGCGTGCTGATCGGCGCGCAGGCGATGTCCTGCGTGCCGGGGAGCGAGGGAGCGAAGCAGGTCGGGAAGTGCGCGGTGACGCCGGGATAGGCGTCGAAGCCTTCGGGGGCGTCGCCCCAGTCGTTCGTCGGGCGACCGCAGTCCGGCCCGCCGTCGACGTCGGTGGCGGCCGCGGCCAGCGGCCAGATCAGGATTCCGAGAGCGAAGAGCGAGATCCGGGAGGGGGCTCGCTTCAGCATGGGTCTCACCTCAGGTGTAGGGCGGAGCGGCGGGCCGCTGGAGGTAGCGGCAAGGAGTTGGACACGCCCCGGGACGGCTTTTGAAACGGGCGGAACCGATCAGCCGCGGATCCAGCGGAGGGCCGCCGCGAGGTCCGGAAAGATCCGGTCGGGTCCGAGCCGATCCAGGAATCCCGACCGGGCCAGAAGGGCGCGCGGTTGCGGGTGAACGCCGCTGAGCACGAGCGTGGTCTCGGAGCGGCGGCACTGGGCGAGGACCTCCTCCAGCGCCCGGAGCCCGGTCGCGTCCATCGCCGGCACCTGGCGCAGCCGGAGGATCAGCACGCGTGGGCTCGTGGCGATCCGATCCAGCGTGTGTCGGAACTTGTGCGCGGCGCCGAAGAAGAACGGTCCCTGGATCTCGAAGATCTGCACGTCGGGCGGGACGCCCGGGGAGGACGCGCCCGGTGCGTCGTTCCGCTCGTCGTCGTCCGTGAGGTCGGTGATCGACTTGACCTCCGTCATCTCCGCCATTCGCCGCATGAACAGCAGCGCAGCGAACACCACACCGGACTGGATCGCGATCGTGAGGTCCACGAAAACCGTCAGCAGAAACGTGGAGAGCAGGACGAACAGATCGCTTCGCGTGCTCCGGAAGATCTGGAGGAACAGGTGCCACTCGCCCATGCGCCACGCCACCACGAGCAGGATGCCCGCGAGGGACGCGAGGGGGATCATCGCCGCCTGGGGTCCGGCCACGAGCAGGATCAAGAGCAGTGTGATCGAGTGCACGATGCCCGCCACGGGAGTGCGTCCGCCGCTCCGCACGTTCGTCGCGGTGCGCGCGATCGCGCCTGTTGCCGGGATGCCGCCGAACAGGGGCGTGATCACGTTCGCGAATCCCTGGGCCACGAGCTCCACGTTCGAGCGGTGGCGACGTCCCGTCATGCCGTCGGCGACCACCGCGCTCAGCAGCGACTCGATGCCGCCGAGCAGCGCGATCGCGAGTGCCGGCGAGAAGAGTCGCGGCAACATGGCCCAGTCGATCGCGGGAAGGTGCGGGCGGGGAAGGGAGCTGCCCACCGAGCCGAATCGATCCCCGATCGTCTCGACCGGGAGATGCAACGCGCGCGCGAGCACGGCGGCCGCCACGAGCGCGACGAGCGAGCCCGGCACGCGGGACCAGCGGCGCGGCCACATCGTGATCAGGACGATCGTCCCCACGGTGAACGCGACCGTCATCGGCTGCAGCGTGCCGAGGGCGTCGACGAGCGCCGCGACCTTCGGAGCGAACTCGGCCGGGACCGAGTCCATTCGCAACCCGAGCGCGTCGCGCATCTGGCCGATCCCGATGATCACCGCGATGCCGGACGTGAATCCCACGGTGACGGGATACGGAATGAACCGGATCACCGTACCCAGGCGCACGAGGCCGAGCACCACGAGCAGGGCGCCGGCCAGCATCGTGGCCACAGCGAGACCGTCCGGCCCGAACTCGCGGACGATCCCGTACACGAGAACCACGAAGGCGCCGGTGGGACCGCCGATCTGGACCCGACTGCCGCCGAGCGCGGAGATGAGAAACCCGGCGACGATCGCGGTCACCAGACCCTGTTCGGGATTCACGCCGGAGGCGATCGCGAACGCGATCGCGAGCGGCAACGCCACGATCCCGACGATCACGCCCGCAACGACGTCCTGGACAAACTGTGCGCGCGAGTAGCCCTCGCGCAGCACGGTGACGAGCTTCGGCTCCAGCTCCGATGCGCCCACTTCGCGCCCTCGACCGCCGCCGGCGGTCCCGGCCGGGGATCCGCCCCGGGAACGCCGTCTTGTATCCGAAACGACGTCGGCCGTCGAGCGTCCGGCGACCGCCGCCGCCCGTTTCTCGCCCGCACGGACGTTGCGAAATCCACGAGACCTGCGGAAAGTCGGAGTATGGTTCCGTCCTCGCATTCCGGGAGTCCATCGTGCGCCCCCTTCGCCCGACGGCCGATCCTCGCGGGGAGGCGTTCCGGAGCTCGCTCCGGTTCGCCCTTCTCGCCTTCCTCGCGTTCGCCGCACCGGTGTTCGGAGTGCCGGCGCCCGGGGGACCGACGTCCGGCGCGTCCGCCGACGAATCTCCCTGGCTCGAGGGCTTCCTCCGCCTGAAGCTGATCCGCCCCGTGGCGGCCGAGGAGGCGCTCGCGGAGGCGTGCCGGATCGCGGCCCGGGTCGGCAGCCTGTCGCCCGGGGAGGCGTTCCTCACGTTCCCGCCGTCGCCCTCCGGCACCGAGAAGGCCGCCACCAAGCGACGTCTCGGGCTGGATCGCTGGCTCACCGTGCGGTTCCCCGCCGGCGTCGCGCTCGACCCGGCCGCCTGGCGCGCGGACCCGGACGTCGAGATCGCGGAGCGCGTCGGCCGGATCGTGCCCGCGGCCGTGCCGACGGATCCGCTCTATCCGCAGCAGTGGGAGCACGCGAACACCGGCATGAACCCGGGCGTGCCGAACGGTATTCCGGACTCCGACCTCGACACGCAGGAGGCGTGGGACCTCGCGACCGGCGCCGGGGTGCGCGTGACGAACATGGAGACCGTGGACTGGTACCACGAGGATCTGATCGACAACGTCTGGCAGAACCTCGGGGAGGATCTCGACGGCGACGGCCGGGTGATCGAGTGGAACTCCACGCTCGGTCGCTGGGATTTCGACCCCGACGACGACAACCTGCTGGACGACGACGGCAACGGGTACGTCGACGACTACGTCGGCTGGAACTTCGTGAGCGGGGGGAACGATCCCGAGTCGGGAGCGAGCGGCCACGGCACGGCGACCGCCGGCTTCCTGCTCGCGTCACACGACAATGGCGTCGGCGTCGCCGGCACCTGTCCGGATTGCGAGCTGCTCGCGCTGCGAGTCGCGTTCGAGAGCGAGCTCGTCTACGCGATCGATCAGGGAGTCCGGGTCGTGAGCATGAGCTTCACCGGACTGAACGATGCGGCGTGGCGCTCCACCGTGGACTACGCCGAGGCGAACGACGTGGTGATCGTGGCGGCCGCCGGAAACTCGTCGCTGGAGATCTCCGGCTATCCCGAGGATCCGCGCGTGATCGGCGTCACCGGAACCGACCCGTTCGATCGCCTCATCACCCTGGGCACCACGGGCGGCTGGTGGGGCACGAACTACGGCGCGCACGCCGACGTCGGCGCTCCGGCGATCTACATGACCTACCTGCTGGCGGAGGCGGGCTACGGCATGAACGGCTCCGGCACCTCGGACGCGGCCCCGAACGTCGCGGGCAGCGTCGCGCTGATGCGCGAGGTCGCGCCCGGCCTGTCCGCGGCCGAGATCCGCTCGATACTCCGCTCGACCACGGACCCGTTCCTCGCGCCGGATCGCTTTGGCGGTACCGGTCGCGTCAACGCGCGGGCGGCGGTCGAGGCGGCCCTCGTCGCCGAGGCGAACGGGTCCTTCCCGGTGGCGGACCTGGACGCGTCCGCGACGTCGATTCGACCGAACGGCACGCTCTATGTCTACGCCACCGCCGACGCGGCCGGCTTCGTCGGCGGGACACTCCGGGTGGGCGAGGGTTTCTCCCCCTCGAGCTGGCTCCTCGACGTTCCGCTCACGGCGCCGCGAAACGGACTGATCGACTCGCTCGACGTCCGCGCGTTTCCCGTCGGCACGGAGTTCCGGATCGAGCTCGAGGTCACGGACGTTCACGGTCAGACGTCGCGTGACGCGATCCATCCGACCCACCTCGCGTTCGCCCTCTTCGAGCCGCCGCCGTGGCCGATCGCGACCGGCGAGACGGTGACGGGCGTCACGCTGGCCGACGTCGCGCCGGGCGCTGAGCGCGAGCTCATCGTGTCGAACGACACGGAGATCCGTGTGCTCGACACGGGCGACACTTCTCTCGTGAGCTGGCCGATTCCCTACGATCTCGAGTACATCCCGCCGAGTCCGGTGTCCGACGTCGACGGCGACGGCGTGGCGGAGGTGATCGCGGCGCTCGGCGACGGCGCGGGCACCGCGACCGTGCACGCGTACCGCGCCGACGGCTCCGACGCACCGGGCTGGCCCGTGACGCTCCCGGGCGCACCGCGGTTCGAGGTCACGATCGTGGACGTCGACGGCGACGGGGTCGACGAGATCGCGCTCCTGTACGGCCCGGTCACTTCCATGAGCCTCGCGCTCTTCGATCCCGACGGACAGATGCGGGCGGGCTGGCCGATCCCCCTCGGCACGCGCGCGACGTCCGGACCCGTCGTGGCGGACGTCGACGGGGACGGCGCGTTCGAGATCGCGCTGCGCGTCCTGTCGGGCCTGCAGGTGTGGAAGGGAGACGCGACGCCGCCCCCCGGCTGGCCGCTCACCGCGGTGTTCACGCACCCTCCCGTGTCCGGCGATTTCGACGGGGACGGGCGCGACGAGTTCGTCCTCCAGCACACCCAGACGCTCTCGATGTACGACGACGACGGAACCCTGATGGCCGGCTGGCCGCGGGTGTTTCCCGCGCCGCTGAATCCGCTCCTCGCGGCCGACCTGCAGGGCGACGGCGTGACGGACCTCGTCGTCAACAGCGTCGACGGCCGCATCTGGATCGTGAACGGCGGCGCGGCGGACCTCCCGGGCTGGCCCATCGTCTTCCCGGCGATCTACCGGACGCGACTTCTGCTGGATCTCGACGGAGACGAACCGCTCGAGATCCTGGTCACGGACACCGACACGTTCCGAAACCTCTCCGCACTCGAGCTCGACGGCTCGACCGTCGACCGGTTCCCGTTCGAGATCGGCGCCGCTTCGTTCGATCACTTCGTCGCCGACGACTTCGACGCCGACGGCAACGTCGATCTCGTTTTCCAGACCTGGACCCAGGGTCAGACGGACGCGTGGCAGATCCACTGGCTTCCGATCGACGCGCCGCGAACCGACCGCGGGTGGTTCTCGGTGTACCGCGACTCACGGAACAGCCGCCGCGGCACGGGCTCCGCCGGCGCCGTGACCGGAGTGTCGGGGCCGACGCGCTCCGGCGTCTCGCTCCTGCCTCCCCGCCCGAATCCCTTCGCGACCCGCGTGACCGTTCCGTGGACACTCGACCTTTCCGGCGACGTTCGACTCCGCATCCACGACGTGTCCGGCCGCGTCGTGCGCACCCTCGTGTCCGGGGCGGCGGGGCCGGGCCCCCACGTCACGTCCTGGGACGGGCGGGACGACGCCGGCAAGCTCGTCGGCTCCGGCGTGTACTGGGTCGCACTCGACGTCGCGGGGGCGCGGTCCACGCGCCGAGTCGTGCGCATTGCCCGGTGACTTCTCCCGGAAAAGCGTGATACCAGTCGAAACGTCGAGAGGGTCCGTGCGGGATCCTCGGTCACGCGTGGTCCGACGGACCGGGACGGGAGGATGGGATGAACTGGAGATCGGCGGGCGTCGCGGCCCTGTTCGTGGTCGGCGGCGGGTTCGGGAGGGCATCGGCGGGTACGGAGACCATCCTCTCCTGCGACTTCGACGCGGAACCGATCGACCAGGTCATCGGAACCGGCGGCGCAATCGTCGGACAGCCGACGGCGATCGCGTTCGACGCCTACGTGCGCTCCGCCCCGTTCGCCACTCCCAGCCTCGAGATGGCGGACACCTGGGGAGTCGGAGCCCGGGCCGTGACGTTCGAGTTCCTGAACGACTGGGAGATCACGACGGGTGTGGTGGACATCGCCATGGACCTCGAGTTCCAGTCGATGGACAACTACCAGATCTCCGTGCGCGAGTTCAACGGTGCCTCCCAGAGCTTCGCGACCCTCCGCTTCACCCTGACCGGCGGCGTCTCCCACACCGACGCGGACGGGGGAGCCGGGATCATCACGACCTACACCGCCGGGACCGCGACGCACCTCGAGCTCTCGTTCGACATGGACGCGCGGACGTGCGACGTGCTGCTGGACGGCACGCCCGTCCTCTCGGACGAGACGTTCGGCATCGTGGATCGCGGCGTCGGCTCCGTGCTGGTGGGCCTCACGCACGACGCCGACTCCACCGGCGTGTT
>JAGQIB010000429.1:2488-3100 GCA_020431545.1 Gemmatimonadota bacterium | reverse complement strand
ATCGACCTCCTGACCTACTACTACTCCTGGTTCACGAACGAGGAGCACGGCCGGGAGCACGAGCGCGTGATGCAGGAGCGCTTCGACGTGACGCCCGAGTCCTGGAAAGGCTACCTGTTCTTCCAGGGGCTGGATACGAATCGACTGCGCGAGGAGGTGCGCTCCATCAAGGCGCGCAAGTGGCCGTTCCCGGTGATGTTCATCCCGGACCTGGCCGACGGCGACATCGAGGGCTACTTCGACGATCCCTCCGCCCGGTTCGGGTACGGCGAGTGCATCCAGCCGTGGATCGTCACCGAGATCATGCCGAACGGCGACGTCGCCACGTGCCGGGACTATCCGGACTACGTGTGCGGCAACATCCAGCAGCAGAGCATCATGGATATCTGGAACAACGACCGGTACCGGAAATTCCGCGAGAGCCTGAAGAAGGATGGCCTGATGCCGATCTGCGCGCGCTGTTGCGGGCTGATGGGCTGGTAGTCGAGGTCCCCGACTCCCGACACCGGAGGCGCCGATGTTCGCGTGGGTGACGATCGCGATCGCGCTGCTGGCGCTCGCCCTCAACGCGCACTTCTGGTTCCGGGCGATGCGCGGCTGGTTCGCGTGGCG
>JAGQIB010000429.1:0-2436 GCA_020431545.1 Gemmatimonadota bacterium | reverse complement strand
GTGTGTCTCAAGGGGGATCTCCCCCGCCTGCCGGAGACGGTCGCGGCCCTGCGCCAGCAGGAGTACGTCGGCCCCTACCGGGTGTCCTTCGTCACCGAGGCGACCTCGGAAGACGGCGAGGACGCGGCGTGCCAGCTCGCGCCCTTGCTGGTGGAAGGAGATCATCTGGAGCACGTGGTGTCCGGGCGCGTCGTCGCGGCCGGTGAGCGTTGCGCCCAGAAGAACTGGAACCTCCTGCAGGGCATGCGGACGGCGCGGGAAAGGCACGGCGCGCCCGAGGTCTGGGCGTTCTGCGACGGCGATCTCGTGGTGCAGTCGAACTGGCTCGCGGAGATGGTCCGCCCCATCGTGGCCGGCGAGAGCGAGGCCTCCACGACCTTCCACTACCTCGAGCCGAGCGGGAGTCGCGTGCTGCACGCGCTGCACGGCGTGGCGGAGACCTGCCAGTCCCTCGCGTCGCTCGTGGTGCGCGGGGCCGCCTGGGGAGGCTCCATGGCGATCCGCGCCGACGCGTTCGAGCGGCTCGGACTGGAGCGCGTGTGGCGGCGCACCGTCGTGGACGACATGACGTTGAGCCGCGTGCTCGCGAACTCGCGGCTCCGCGTGGCGGCGGTGCCCCGTTTCCTCGTGAACGGCCGCAGCGAGATCGACAGCTGGCGCGGATTCGTGAAGTGGCTCGGACGGCAGTACTTCTTCGTGAAGGTGTACCTGCCGACCCACTACCGCATCCTGTGGACGAAGACCTGCCTCGACGTCGCCACGATCTGGCTCGGCACGTTCCACGTCGCGCACCGCCTGTGGCGGGGAACGTGGTTCCAGGATCCGCTCGCCGCCGCGGTCGCGATCGGCAGCGCCGTGGCGATCGTGTCCGGGATCTCGCTGTTCCGGTACCTGCTGCCCGCGCGGCCGCCGATCCACAGCTGGATGGGCGCGAGCCTGCTCGCCCCCGGGATCAGCCTGCTCGCCTGCGCCGACTCGACGTTGCGGCGGCGAAAGCTCCAGTGGCGCGACCTCACGTACATCGTGGATCGTCAGGGAACGGTGGCGCACGTGGTGCACCAGGGCGTGGTCGTGCCGGAGGAAGTCGGGGTCCCGGTCGAGGAGGCCGCGGTCTAGGCGGCTGTTGTCCGCCGCCCCACCGACCTAGTCGACGATCTTCGTCTCCCCCGCCGCCAGCGCGAGGCGCACGAGCTCGGCGAGCGATCCGGCCTTCATCTTCTGCATCACGCGCGCGCGGTGGATCTCCACCGTCCGTTCGCTCACGCCGAGATCCATGGCCACGGCCTTGTTCGGCTTGCCCGAGATGACGTGACGCATCACCTCGCGCTCGCGCGGCGTGAGCCGGGCGAGGCGCTCGCGGACCTGGTCGCGCTGCGCGTGCTCGTCGTGGGCCGTCACGCCGCGCTCCATCGCGCGACGCACGCGGCTCAGGAGATCCTCGTCGCGGAAGGGCTTCTGCAGGAAGTCCACGGCTCCGGCGCGCATCGCCGACACCGCCACGGGAACGTCGCCGTGGCCGGTCACGAACACGATCCCGAGATCGCTGCCGCGCCGGTTCAGCTCCTCCTGCAGCTCCAGCCCGCTCATCCCGGGCATGCGCAGATCGAGCACGAGGCAACCGGGGCGCTTCACGTCGTAGCGCTCCAGGAATTCCTGGGCCGAGGCGAAGCTCGCCACCGGCATGGAGACGGACTCGAACAGGAGCTCGAGTGCACCCCGGACCGCTTCGTCGTCGTCGACGACCCAGACGATCGGCGAGTCGGCGTCGCGCTGCGTCATGAATTGCCCTCCCCGGGAATCGTGAACCGGAAGGTCGTCCCGCCCTCCGGATTCCGGACGAAATCGAGTTTACCGCCGTGCGCCGTGATGATCGAGCGACAGATGGAGAGGCCCATCCCCATCCCCTGCCGCTTCGTGGTGAAGAACGGATGGAAGAGTTCCGACTCCGCTTCTCGCGGCACGCCGGCGCCGCGGTCGCGCACGCTCACGTTCACCAGGCCGTCCTTCACCTCGGCGCGCACGAGCACGCGCGCGCCGCCGTCGCTCGCGCCGTCCATGGACTCCAGCGCGTTCCGCACCAGGTTCACCACCACCTGCTGGATCTGGATCGCGTCGACCCGGACGAACGGCGCGTCCCGGGCCGGCACGAACTCGATCGGAATCTCGAGCACTCGCGAGTCGACCTCGCAGAGCCGGAGCGCATCCTGGATCAGCACGTTCGGATCGATCTGCTGGCGATCGCCTTCGTTGCGGCGCGCGAACTGCCGCAGGCGACGGATCACCTCACCCGCCCGGAGCGCCTGCTCCGCGATCTTCTCCACCGTCTCCTTCACCCGATCCAGGCTGCCGGTCCCCGTCTCGAGCATTCGCCGCGACGCCTGGGCGTAGGTCGCGATCGCGGCCAGCGGCTGGTTGATCTCGTGGGCGATCCCGGCG
>JAGQIB010000428.1 GCA_020431545.1 Gemmatimonadota bacterium | reverse complement strand
TCGGGCCGAAGCGGATCAGATCTCCGGAGCGGAGGCGACGTTCCTCGACCTTGCGGCCGTTCACGAACGTCCCGTTCGAGCTGCCGAGGTCGCGCACGAGCCAGCCGTCGTCGCCGCGGACGACCACGGCGTGCTCGCGGCTGACCGCCGTGTCGTGGAGCGGCAACCCCTCTCCCTCGCGTCCCACCACGAGAGCGCGCGTCGGATCGAGTACGGTGGCGGCGCCGGCCTGGTTCGCGCGGGGCAGGAGTTTCGCCAATGCTCCCCCTAGAGCCGACAGCTCTTGAACACGAACTCCGAGAGCCCGAAGCGCACGCGGTCGCCGTCGGCGAGCCGGACCTCTTTCACCCGCTCACCGTTCCGGAACGTCCCGTTCGTGGAGCCCAGGTCCGTGAGCAGCCACTCGGCGCCGTCCCGCTGGAGCTCGGCGTGCGTCGTGGACACGTACTCGTCGCTCGGAAGGCGGAGTGCACAATCGGCCCCGGTGCCCACGCGTGTGATCCGATCCGGCAGCCGGAAGTCGCGACCGCGACTCGGCCCCGAGGCGAACACGAGCCACGCGACGCTCGCCACGGAGGGCGCGATCGCGTGCCCCAGAACGACCGTGGCGTCCGGGAGGTTCTCGTCGCCGCGGGGCGGTGGAGGCGGTGGCGGCGTGGAGGGATCGCCCGGCGCGAGTCGCGGGGACGAGTCTCCCCCCGTCCGCCCGACCATGGTGGCGTCGTCGAGGCCGCGTCCCCCGTAGCGACCGGACGGAGCGTCGCTGCGGCCACGGCCCGCGCCCTTCGGACGATCGGCGCCGGAGCGCGAGACGTCGGACCGCTCGGATTCGTCGCGCGGTTCCGGGCGGCGTCGGCGGGACGATCGTTCGGCTGCCTCGTCCGAGTCGACCTCGTACCCGAAGTCCTCGTCGACGAAGTCGTCGGCCGGCGACGGATCGCGATCCTTCTTGCGCCTTCGGAAGAACATCGGGTCGTCCCACGGTTCGTGGCGCGCGGCAGTCTAGCAATGCGCCGGAAAGAGCGTCAATCCGCCCAAGTCTCGTTCCTTGACCGACTTTCGCGGCCACTCCTACAATGCCCCGACCTCGACTGCGTGAGGTCGTCCGGGATCGCGCATCCTGAGTCAGTGGCCCGAATGCCCGCCTGGATCGATCCCGGACGCCGGCCGACGAACGGTAGCCACTCCCGAGAAATCGGACGAGAGGAACGCATGATCCACCCCGGAAAAGGACTTTCCGCGCCCACGCGGCGGTTCGGCCTGAGTGCCGTGCTCGCCGTTCTCCCCTTGCTGGCTCTCGCGGCGCTCCCCGGCTGTGCATCCGTCGACCGGATCACGCTCTCGAGCTCCGCCCGACTGAATTCCTGCGGAGGCGCCGACGGTCATCCGGTGGTGCTCCGCATCTACTACCTGCGCGGCACCAGCAAGTTCGCCCGCGCTCCGTTCGAGGAGCTGTGGGAGAACGATCTCGCGGTGCTCGGCGACGACAAGATCCGGGTCCGTGAGGAGACCCTGAATCCGGCGCAGGAGATCTCCCTGCAGCTCGACCGCGGCGGCGACGCGAAGGAAGCCAGCGCGATCGGGATCGTGGCGAACTTCTGTGAGCCCGGCGAGGGCTGCAACCGCCGGCTGATTCCGATCGCCGGCCGCAAGACCGACGTTCGAATCCACGCCGACGAAGGCTGCCTCTCCATCGACTGACCCCGGAGGGTCCCGTGGCGGACTTTCACCGCATCGTCTGGAACGAGGGCATGCTGCTCGGCCCGCAGCATTTCCAGCAGGCCGAGCGCCACTTGCTCGGGGAAATGGGCTACCGGCTGCGCCTCGCCCGGGAGCACGCGTCCGGAGTCCGGCGCGTGGAGATCGACACCGAAGCGCTCGCGAACGGGCGGTTCCAGCTGCTCGCGCTCGAGGCCGTGCTGCCGGACGGAACGGCGATCCGGCTGCCCGAAGTCGATCCCGTGCCGACGGGACGGGACCTCGGCCAGGCGTTCGGCGCGGAACGCTCGCGACTCACCGTGCACGTCACGTTGCCCGAGGAGCGCCCCGGCGTGCCGCGTTGCCGGCTTCCCGGCGACAAGACCGGCGGGGAGAGTCGCTTCCTCACCGAGTCGATGCGCGTGCGCGACGAGAACACGCCCGACTCCGACACGGAAGTCCTGATCGCGCGACCGAACGTGAAGCTCAAGCTGTCCGGCGAGAATCTCGACGGCACCACGTCGCTGCCGATCGCGGAGCTCGTGAAGAAGGACGACGGCTCCATCGCGCTCGATCCCACGTGGTCCCCCCCCGCGATCGCGATTCGCGCGGCGGGTCCTTTGCCGCGCATCCTGCGCGCGCTCACCGAGAACCTGAGCGCCAAGGCCGACGTGCTCGCGTCGCAGACCCGGCAGGGCGGCGGCACCGTCCAGTTCGGCGCGAGCGACGTGCTGCTCTTCTGGCAGCTCCACACCGTGAACTCGTTCATCCCGATGCTGGCGCACTTCCACCGCACGCCGGATGCGCACCCGGTGGACGCCTACCTCGCGCTCGCCCGGCTCGCCGGCACGCTGTGCACGTTCGCGGCGGACCGTCACCCGCGCGAGGTCCCGGCCTACGAGCACGAGAAGTCCGGCGCCTGCTTCGTGGCGCTGGAGAAGATGATCCGCGACCTCACGGACATCTCCGCCCCCACGCGTTTCGAGCGGATCCCGCTGACCCGCGAGGGAGATTCGCTGTTCAAGGGAAACGTCACCGACGAGCGGATCCTGGCCTCCGGGTACCAGTGGTACCTCGGTGTCAGTGGCGATCTGTCCGAGGACCGCATCCGGGCCGAGCTGCCCGGGAAGATCACGATCGGCTCGCCGCACAACGTCGAGTTCCTGGTGCGACAGGCGCTCCCCGGCGTGGCGATCACGTTCACGGCCGTCCCGCCCCGGGATTTCCCGATCCGGGCCGGCCGCGTCTACTTCCGCGTGGAGAATCACGGCGAGACCTGGGAGACGGTCGTGGAAGCCCGCTCGATCGGGTTCTATCTGCGCGGACAGGACCTCAAGGGACTCTCGCTCGAGCTGATCGTGATGGAGGCGTAGCGAATTGGCCAAGGAGGATCGTTCCGGCGCGCGCAGCGTGCAATCGCTCCCCGACCTCGCCAGCTCCCTCTTCTCCCTCATCCTGTCGCTGCGGGGCAGCTCGGCCTACGGTTCGGAGGCGGACCTCCGCGGTCGCATCAACGAGTACCTCGAGCGCATCGAGAAGGAAGGTCGCGAGGCCGGCATCGCGCGCGAGGATCTCGAGGCGGTGAAGTACCCGCTCATCGCGTTCATCGACGAGACGATCCTGAACTCGGACTGGGACGGTCGCGAGCGCTGGCGCGAGCGTCCCCTCCAGCTCGACCACTACGGCGAGGTCGTGGCCGGCGA
>JAGQIB010000015.1:6262-6422 GCA_020431545.1 Gemmatimonadota bacterium | reverse complement strand
TGCCGCGGCCTCGTCGAGGACTTCAAGCGGCTGCCGCTGGCGCTGCAGCAGCACTACCTCGGGCTCGGCGTGGTGCCGGAGTTCGTGCGTCGCGGCGCCTCCGCGTTCGAGGTCATCGTCTCTCCCCGCCGTTCCCGCCGGACCGCCGCGCGGTAAGCGC
>JAGQIB010000015.1:5957-6117 GCA_020431545.1 Gemmatimonadota bacterium | reverse complement strand
CGGAGGATCTCGACGACGTCTACCGCGTGCAGCGGGCGGCCTACCCGGAATTGCCCGAGAGCGCGCTGTGCGACGTCCGGCTGCTGCGGATGCAGCTCGAGACCTTTCCCGAGGGGCAGTTCGTCGCGGTCCGCGACCAGCGGATCGTGGGCTACGCCTC
>JAGQIB010000015.1:4076-5767 GCA_020431545.1 Gemmatimonadota bacterium | reverse complement strand
CGCTACAACCTGCGGCGCATGGTCGCGGGCGGCCGGATCCCCGGCTACATCGGACACGCGGGCAAGATGACGGCCGAGCAGTACGTGCAGGAGGTCATGGCCGGCCGCCTCCGTGACCCCGCACTGAACGCGCACCTGAAGGCCGGCTACCGCGTGCTCGGCGTCCACATGGGCTACGTGCGCGACGACCACAGCCTCGACTACGCGACGTTCCTGGAGCTCCCGAACGACGACTACCGGGAGAACCGGCGTCGCATCGCGGCCTCCCCGGTCCGGCGTCCGGTGCGGCGGGTCCGCGTGTGCGCCGCCCAGTACCAGGTCCGACCGATCCGGCACTGGCGCGAGTTCGAGCAACAGGTCGAGTTCTTCGTCCAGACGGCGGAGCAGTACCACTGCCACTTCCTGCTGTTCCCCGAACTCTTCACGGTCCAGCTGTTCGGCACGTTCGCGCACGATCTCGCGCCCAAGGAGGCGATCGCGAAGCTGGCGGGTCTGACCAAGCGATACCGCTCGCTGTTCCAGCGACTCGCCAAGCGCAGCGGACTGATGATCGTGGCGGGCTCTCATCCCGTGCAGCAGGACGGCGTGCTGCGGAACGTCGCGCATCTGTTCACGCCCGGCGGCGAGATCTACACGCAGGACAAGCTCCACGTGACGCCGGCGGAGCGCGAGGAATACGGCATCCAGGGCGGCGAGGAGCTCCGCGTGTTCGATACCGGCTACGCGCGGATCGCGATCCTCGTCTGCTACGACTGCGAGTTCCCGGAACTCGCGCGCCTCGCCGCCATGGCCGGCGCCGAGATCCTGTTCGTGCCCTTCAGCACGGACGAGCGCAAGGCGTACCTGCGCGTGCGCTACAGCGCGCAGGCACGCGCGGTGGAGAACTCGCTGTACGTGGTGCTGGCCGGAAACGTCGGCAATCTGCCGCAGGTGGAGAGCTTCCTCATCAACTACGGCCAGGCGCTGATCTGCACGCCGAGCGACTTCTCGTTCCCGCCGGACGGCATTGCGGCCTCGGCCGAGTCCGGCAACGAGACGGTCGTCATCACGGATCTGGATCTCGGAGCGCTGGAGCACGCGAGAGAGAACGGCAGCGTGCGCCCGCTGCGCGATCGCCGGGTCGATCTCTACTCGGTGACGGCGCGGGCGCCCGTACGTCGCATCCGGACCGCCTAGCGTCCGGCCGCGTCAGATCGTCAGGACGAAGACCGACGCGACGCGCTTCCCCCGGAAGAACGGCGACGTCGCCCGCTCTTGGCGCGGCTCTTCATCTTGGTGACCTTGTACGTGCCGCTGCGCTCGTCCACCTCGAGCTCGATGTGCCCCGCCTTCTGCACGTCCTCGAGCAGTTCGGTGAAGGACCGGTAGCCGTACGCGCTCTCCGAGAACGAGGGTCGCTTGCGCTTCATCGTGTCCTTGAGACGCGACGAGTGCGCTGTTTCCCCTTCGCGCTGCAGCGCGCGGATCGTCTCGAACAGGAGCAGCCACGCCTCGCGCTTCTCCGCGGGGATGCCGCCCTTGACCTCGGCTTCCGCCTCCTCGATGTGCTCCTCGCCCTCGAGGTCGTCGTAGAACAGGAACTCGTCGCAGTGATCCGCGAGCAGCCGCGACGTGGACTGGCGCATGCCGAGACCGAGCACGGTCTTCCCGTTCTCGCGGAGCTTCGCGACGACCGGCGAGAAGTCGCTGTC
>JAGQIB010000015.1:0-3922 GCA_020431545.1 Gemmatimonadota bacterium | reverse complement strand
CGGAACCGGCTCCAGTCCGCGTACGCCTTCCGCACCACCACGTTGCCCTTCTCGAGCAGGCGGTCCAGCACGCGCTGGATGTCGAACGCGACCCGACGATCGTCCGTGAACGCGAGCGCCAGGTTCTCGAAGTCCACGAACACCGCGAGGGTGCGGGCTTCGGAGCGTAGCGTAGCCAAGTGCGCCTCCCGGGCTTCCGTCACCTGCGCGGCGGAGCGGACCGAACGGCCCGTACCAGCTCCGCGGCCCGCGCGGGGTCCGGTGGGTGGGACCAGTGCCCGTCCCGCTTGTACCACGACCCGACGATCAGGGCATCCGCCGTCTCCAGCAACCAAGGCGCGGACTCGGGCGTCACGCCGGATCCCACGAGCACGGGACGGGTGACGGAGCGTCGCACGGCTTCGACGTCGGCGCGATCGGTCGCCGCGCCGGTGGCGGCGCCGGTCACGATGACGCCGTCCGCGCCGAAGAACTCCGCGGCGGCCGCGGTCTCGGCGAGGGAAACGTCGGCGGTGAGCGCGTGGGCGGAGTGCTTCTTCTTCACGTCGGCGAGGATGGCCACGCTCTCGGCGCCGATCGCCCGACGATACCGGAGCAGCGGTCCGGCCGACGCCTCGTCGAGCAGACCTTCGTCGGCCACGGACGCGAACACGAACCCTTCGACGCGGATGAAGCCCGCCCCCGCGGCGTGGGCCACGGCGAGCGCCTCGCGATTCGCGGCGGCAAGGACCTGGACGCCGAGCGGCACGCTCACGGCGCGACGCACGGTGCCCACGACTTCGGCGAGGGTCGCCACGATCTCCGGGCCGACGGCTCCGCGGAGGTACGGCACGTCGTGCATGTTCTCGAGCAGGATCGCGTCGAAGCCCGCGTCCTCGAGCAGGCGAGCTTCGTCGGCCGCGGCGGACGCGATCCGGGCGGGCGGCAGCACGGCCCGCGGCGTCCCCGGCAGGGCCGCCACGTGGACCATCCCGATCAGCCGGACGCGCTCCCCGAAGCCGACTCCGTCCCGATGGCCCGGATCCCCGTGGCCCGGATCCCTGGAGGGCGGATTCCCGTGGGCCGGATCCTCCCGATCGCTCGTCATCCTGCCTCCTCCCGATGGACCCGCCGAATCTACCCCGGCCGCCGCCGGCCGTCAGTTCCGGGCGGGGATGGCCCCGACCCCCGGTTTGGTCCTAGGATCGCGGGACGGGAGAGCAGGCCATGACCGAAGGACTGACCCAGTGGCTCGAGCGGCTGGACTCCGGGGATCCGGAGGCCCTCGATCGCGTCGTTCGCCTGCTGTACGACGAGCTGCGCGGGCTCGCCCGCGATCGCCTCCGCAACGAGCGCGTCGGCCACACCCTCAGCCCGACCGCGCTGGTGAACGAGGCGTACCTGCGACTCGCCCGCCAGCACCGGATCCCCGCGGGGAGCCGCGCCCAGTTCTTCGGCGTGGCCGCGAAGACGATGCGGCGGGTCCTCGTGGACTACGCGCGCACGCGCAAGCGGCTCAAGCGCGGCGGAGACCAGGTCGCCGTGCCGCTCGAGGACGTGGAGGCGTTCCTCAGCGACGAGGAAGCCGACGAGATCCTCTCCCTGGAGGAGGCGCTGGAACGTCTCGGCGCCGCGAACGAGCGGGCGGCGGAGGTGGTGGAGCTGCGGTTCTTCGCGGGGCTCACCGTGGAGGAGATCGCGGAGCGCCTCGGCGTCTCCGGCAAGACGATCCAGCGCGACTGGATCACCGCGCGGGCGTGGCTCCGCAAGGAGGTCGCGCGGGATCTCGGCCTGCCGGACTGAGGCGCTGTCCGGTTTCGCCCCGCCACGTCGCCAAGACCCCTACGGAGGATTCCCGTTGGATGCCCCGACCTGGCAGATGATCGAGGCCGTGTTCCTCGAAGCGCTCGACCTCGAGCCCGAGGAGCGGTCGGCGTTCGTGGAGGCGCGCTGCGTCGAACGGCCGGACGTCGGCGGCGAAGTCCTCGCGATGCTCGACTCGCACGTCCGCTCGGAGCTCCGGGTGGAACGTCTGCTGGGGGACTCCCCGGGCCCCGATCCGCTCGATCTGTCGGGCCAGCGGATCGGCGCGTGGCGGCTCGAGCGCTTGCTGGGTCGCGGCGGGATGGGCGAGGTCTGGCTCGCGGAGCGAGACGACGAGTTCCACCAGAAGGCGGCGGTCAAGCTCGTGCGTCCGGGGTGGCGCGCCGCGGAGCTCGTCAGCCGCTTCCGCCACGAGCGCCAGATCCTCGCGCGACTGCGGCATCCGCACATCGCCACGCTGCTGGACGGCGGCGTCGCGAGCGACGGACGGCCCTGGCTCGCGATGGAGTACGTCGACGGGGCGCCGATCAACCGCTGGTGTACGGAGCGTCACGTGTCGCTCCGGGATCGACTGCGCCTGTTCCGGAAGGTGTGCGAGGCCGTCCAGTTCGCGCACGGAAACCTGGTGGTGCATCGGGACCTGAAGCCCGCGAACATCCTCGTGACGGACGAGGGGCGTCCCGTGCTGCTCGACTTCGGCATCGCGAAGATGCTCGACCCGGACGACACGTCGGCGGCCTTGCACGCGACCCGCCCCGGCGAGCGGATCCTCACCCCCGGCAACGCGGCACCCGAGCAGACGCGCGGCGAACCGCCGACCACCGCCACCGACGTCTGGGCGCTCGGCGTGCTGCTCTACGAGCTGCTGAGCGGCGAGCCGCCGTTCGCGGCCGAGGGAAGGAGCCCGGAGGAGACCGAACGCCGAGTCCGCGAGGCGGATCCGTCCGCCCCGAGCTCGCGGGCCCCCGCCCCGGAAGTGCGGTGGATCCGCGGCGACCTCGACGCGATCGTGGCGACCGCGCTTCGCAAGGAGCCGGAGCGCCGGTACGGGTCGGTGGACCAGCTCTCGGAGGACGTCGGACGCTGGCTCGCGGGGATGCCGGTCCGCGCGCGGCCCGACTCGCTCTCCTACCGCACCCGGAAATTCCTGAGCCGCCATCGCCTTCCCGTCGCGGCCGGCGCGCTTCTGCTCGGCACGTTGCTCGCGTTCGCGATCGTCTCGACCCGTCAGGCGGACCGGATCGCGGACGAGCGCGACCGCGCCCACGAGGAGCGCGAGCGCTCCGAGCAGGTGCTGCAGATCCTGGTCGACCTGTTCGAGCAGGCAAACCCGGAGCTGCACGCGGGGGGCGACTCGCTGCGCATCGCCGACATCCTCACGATGGGCGAGGACAAGCTCGCCGGCCTGGAGGACCAGCCCGCCGTCCAGTATCGGCTCTACGAGACGTTCGCGGCGATTCACGGGGCGCGCGGTCGGTACGAGGAGGCGCGCGCGGCACTCCGGCAGGCTCTCGCCGCCGCGGAGCGCGCCGGACTGGAGGACGCCGTGCTCACGGACCGGCACCAGATCGCGCGCGTTACGCGCACGCTCGAGGGCAAGGACGTCGCCGCTCCCCTGTTTCTCGAGTCGCTGCACGCGTTCGAAGCGCGCTACGGACCGACGCATCCGGACGTCGCGGCGGCGCTCGTGGACTACGCCTCCTCGATCCCGGATCCCGACGAGCAGCTCGCGCTGATCGAGCGATCCCTCGCGATTCGCCGGAACCAGTCGCCCGTGGACAGCATGGGGCTCGCGTCCTCCCTGAACGAGCTCGGGCGGCTGCGCTGGGATCGGGGCGAACCCGACAGCGCACGCGCCGCGATGACAGAGGCGTTGCGGATCCTGACCGCCCAGTTGTGGCCGGATCACCCCGCCGTGCTGACCGTTTCGCTGAACCTCGCCCAGTGCGCGAGCCGGATCGGCGACTTCGAGGAAGCGGAACGTCGCCAGCTCGCGGTGCTGGAAGGACGCATCCGTGTGTTCGGAGACGGAACGTCTCCCGTGGCCGCGAGCCACCAGGCCCTCGGCATCGTGCGCGCTTCCCGGGGAGACTTCGCCGACGCGGAGCGGCACCTGCGC
>JAGQIB010000427.1 GCA_020431545.1 Gemmatimonadota bacterium | reverse complement strand
CGGGAGATCGTGGCCAGCACGTTGACGTAGGGCTTCACCGAGTTCTGCCGGCGCTTCTCCTCCATCACCGCGTCGAGCCCTTCCATCATCATTTCCCAGGCCCGCTTCTCGCCGCGAATCTCGTTGTGCACGGGGCCGATGCCATCGACGGACAGCATCAGCATGTCGACGCCGGCGCGCACGAGGCGATCCGCCGTCTTCGCCATCATCGTTCCGTTCGTCACGATGCCCACGAGGCCGCGACGCTTCTTCATGTGCTCCATCAGCGGAACGATGTCGGGGTAGAGGTACGGTTCGCCGCCCCAGATGTAGTAGAACGGCCGCCGCGGCGCGAGCTGGTCCACCATGTCGCGGTAGATCTCGAACGGGACGATCTCGCGGATCTCCTCGTCGGACTTGTCCCAGTTGTAGCCGGTCTCGCCCCACTGCCCGCACGTCTTGCAGCGCAGGTTGCAGGAGTTCACGATCTTGAGGCTGACCTGCTTCAGGTGTCGGCTCTGGCCTTCGAGGCGCTTCCGGTCGCGGGGCGCGAAGATGTGCTTGGTCGCCTCCGCGCGCACGAGGTTCCAGAACACGTCCGGGCTCCGCATCGCGACCGCGGAGAGATGCTTCAGCGGGATCCGGCTGTTCTTCTCGCCGGAGCCCGGCCCGGGGGCCGTTCGAACCTGCGCCTCGACCGTCGTCGTCACCTTCGTCCTCCTCCATGCCCGATCCCGTGGAGCCGGCCCCGCTTCTTCGGGACGCGCTCCCGCGGAGAATACGACCATCGGGCTCCGGGAACGTCAAGGACGCAGCCGTCGCGGCCCCGGGGCTTGGAGGATACCGGACAATCGCCTCCGGATTCTTGCCGATTCTCGCTCGGGGGCCGCCCGGCCTTCGCTCCGGCCACACGGCGCGCCTCAATCGCGGCCCGGATCAGTCCGATATTGCGGGGGACCAGGTACGCCACGAAACCGCGGGGGAGGCAACAAGCCCATGAATTCTCGGACGATCTCGAAGCACTTCGCCGCCGCGGCAGTCCTGGCGGCGGCTCTCACGGGCTGTGACCCGAAGCTCACCGGCACCGACGACAACACCGGGAATCCCGGCGACAACCCGACCCCGACCGTCTCCGCGGAGGCGCTCGTGGTCGGCCAGATGATCGCGCTGCACCAGGAGCTGATGCAGCAGGCGCTCTCCGTGGCGAACGTGTACGAGGGATCCGGCGCCCCGGCGCCGCGCGCCTTCTTCGGCTCGGATTGCGTGACGCTGGCCGAGATCGACAGCGGGACGCCGAGCTGGTCGCTCGCGATGAGCTCGTGCACGAACCAGCAGGGGACGACCCACGACGGCGGCGGCCAGTTCGAGCCGACCAGCGGACAGGACGCGTACACGTTCTACCCGTGGGTCGATCCGAGCACGATGATCCGCGCTCAGAACGCCTCGGACGACAACTACAACCACACGATCGAGCCGATCACGCCCGGGTTCCTGGAGTTCCACTTCCAGCGGAACGGCACCAACGAGGTGACCGGGATGCTGATCGACGGGTACCTGCGCCACGTGGTCCGCGGCGACGTCGTGAACCTCTCCTATCCGGAAACGCTGTCGTTCGACGGCGCGGTGGGGAGCTTCGGCACCCGTCCCGTGGTCAACAGCACGGGGCGCGTGACGTGGGACGGCATCGGCATCTTCGACTTCACGTTCACGAGTGCCGGGACCGCCCAGTACACGATGCAGGGCAACCAGTACCAGGTGGATCTGACCACCGGCGACGTCTCGATCGTCGTGAACTGATTCTCCGCGGCCACTTGCGCGTGGCAAACGGGGCCGGACCGAGTCGATCGGTCCGGCCCCGTATCTTTTCGCGCGCCCGTCTCGCGGACTACGGGCTCGGGTAGGGGTAGAGCTGCGGCTGGTCGGGAACGACGGTCCCGAACAGGGCGGCCGTCCGCGGCTGGAAGTAGAACCGCGCGGTGGAGTACCACACGCGCGCGCCGGAGGACGGGTGGACCTGTTCCACCAGGAAGTCCACGCGCCAGGCGACGCTGTCGGCCGGGTCCGAGACGTTCTGCGGTTCCGGCCAGGCCGGCTCGGCGGAGAGTCGCGCCGCGAACGACTCCGGAATCGGAATGCTGTCCGGGTGCGCGACGTTGATCGACTCCGCGTACGCGATCGCGGCCGGCACGACGACGTCCGTGTCCACGACGTCGGTGAGATCGAGAAGCGCGGCCGGCGGCGACGTCGGCCGATCGAACGCCCACGGCGCCGCGCTGAACAGGTGCATGTCCAGGCGCCGGTGCATCAGGCCGAACCGGGCGTAGTAGAAGAACGTGTGGTTTCGTCCGCGGCCGTCGGCGTCGAGCACGGTGAACCCGCCGCCGATCCAGAGGAGCTGCGCGGTCGGCGACCAGTCCGCCGCCTGGCGGTCCGCGAGCCGCTTCGCCTCGAGCAGGGTGGCCGGCAGCTCGATCGCGTCGTCGGAGAGGGCGGTCGGCGGGCCGTCGGAACAGGCGCCGGCGCCGAGCGCGCACGCGAGGAGGGCTGCGAGAACCGCAGGGCGTCTCAGATCCATCGGATTCCCACCCGCAATCCACCTCCGGTGAACTCCACGCGCCGCACCCCCGGCAGGCTCGACGATTCCCACTCCGCCACCTCGAGCTCGACGTCCGCCGAGCCCGCCTGGAAGAAGCCCTCCAGGAAGAGCGTCATGTTCGATTCGTTGAGGTAGTCCGCGGAGATCGTGCCCGTCCAGCCGATCCCCGTGCCTTTCGACGTCGACGACGTGCGCCAGGGTTGCTCGAGATAGAACTCGAACTCGTCGCGAACGCGCACCGGCGCGATCAGCGCACCGCCGGAAAGACCGAAGCGCACCGCGTCGGCCTCGAACGCCCGGCCGAGCCCCACCCGGAACAGCGCCGGTGCGGTCTCGACCCGCGTGGTGAGGACGAGCGAGACGGGCGTGCGATCGCTCCCCCCGAGGTAGCCGAGGGTGCGGCGGTCGCGATCGTCGAACGTCATCCGGGTCCAGTCGCCGCCCCCGAACAGGAACCACTCCGGCGTGAGTCGGAACTGGAGCTCCGCTCCGAACGCGAGACCCGGTCCGAACGCGGGATCCTTCAGCTGGAAACCGTCGGCTGCATAGGACGCGTTCCGGACCTCGAGGGATTGCTCGAGTCCTTCGAGTCGCCAGAGCTGGAATCCGGCGTGCACCGCGAGCGAGAAATCCCCGAAGGTCGAGGGCCCGTCGTCGTCGCCGTCCTCGGTCGCGCCGGCGCTCGACGTCGCGCCGAGAAGTAGTGCTCCGAGAAAGATCACGGAACGAACGAACGGATGTCGCGAACCGCCAAGCCGAGTCGAAATGCGCAAGTCGCCCCCCGGGAGATCCCCCAATTTGCTTCACCACGGGCGAAGCCGCAAGCGGTCGACCGTGGTATGCTCGCCTTCATGACGACTCCGATTCGGACACCGGTACAGAATGCCGGCCGCTTCCGCTGGGCGCGGCACCTCGTTCTCTCCGTCCTCCTGTGGATCACCTACGTGATCTACTGGCGAATCGTCCTGTCCCGGGGCGTCGAGGGGGAGGCGGCCTTCGCGATCGGCCTCCTCGGGCTGTTCGTGATTCTGCAGGTCGCGTTCACGCAGGCCTGGATCGCCCACAACCGACGGATCTCCCGCCGGCACGCGAGCCGCCGGACCGAACGCCCCCAGGGCGCGGCACTCCCGCAGCACGACTTCCTCGGGCGGGTGCTGCGCGTGGAGCCGGGAGCGGGGGATCTCAAGAGCGTCCCGCTCGTGGTGGTGCGCATCGAGGATGCGCGCAACGAGAAGCGCTTCGAGACCGGCCTCGATCACCGCCTGCCCGACCGAGAGCGCCGCGCGGGATGACCGCCGACATCGTCTCGTTCCTCGAGTGGCTCGAGCACACCCGGTTCTACCTGGTCTGGCTCGTCTTCTTCGCCTGGTACCCGATGCTCACGGGTCTCATGTGGATCGTGACGTCGCTCACGTACTGGTTCCGGCGCGAGCGCAACGCGCCCCCGCCGCCGGCCCTGCCCGAGAACCCGCCGTTCGTTACCGTGCTGATGCCGGCCTACTGCGAGGGGCGGCACCTCGCCGACTCGCTCGAGGCCGCGCTCGCGATCGACTATCCCGCGTTCGAGGTCCTCGTGATCGACGACGCGAGCGACGACGAGACGCCGCGCATCCTCGCGCCGTACGTCGCGTCGGGGCGGGTCCGCGTGGTGCGCAAGACCCGGAACGAGGGCAAGGCCATGGCCCTGAACGACGGCCTGCTGTGCGCCCGCGGCGACATCCTCCTGATCGTCGACGCGGACGCGCACCCCGCGCCCGACATCCTGCGCCATCTCGTGCCGCACTTCGAGTCGCCGCGGGTGGGCGCGGTCACGGGCAATCCGCGCGTGCGCAATCGCCGCCGGCTCCTCGCGCGTCTGCAGGCGATCGAGTTCACGTCGATCGTGTCGCTGCAGAAGCGCGCCCAGCGCGTGTGGGGGAGGATCCTCACCGTGTCGGGCGTGGTCGGCGCGTTCCACCGGGACGCGCTGCTGGACGTCGGCCTGTTCAGCCCGGACATGGCCACGGAGGACATCGACATCAGCTGGAAGCTGCAGCTGCGAGCCTGGGACATCCGGTACGAACCGCGCGCGCTCGTGTGGATGCAGGTGCCGGAGCGCTGGGCCGACCTGTGGAAGCAACGTCGCCGCTGGTCGCTCGGCCTCGCCCAGGTGCTGCGCCGCCACGTGCGGGAAGCCCTGCGCTGGCGCTCGCGACGTTTCTGGCCCGTCGTTCTCGAGTCGTCGTTCTCGATCGCGTGGGGCTACTCCTTCGTGCTGCTCACGGCGCTCTGGATCCTCTCGTACGCCGTGGGGTACCCGCCGATCGGCGGCAGTCCGATTCCGAACTGGTGGGGCATGCTCATGGCCACGGTTTGCCTCGGGCAGCTGCTCACCGGCGTGCTGCTCGACCGCCGCTACGACGAGCGACTCGGGCGCTCTTACGTGATGGCGATCATCTATCCGCTGATCTACTGGATGTTCCTCGCGATCGTGACGGTTCGGTCCACGCCGCGGGGTTTCTTCCGTTCACCGACGCGCAAGGGGACGCAGTGGAAGACGCGGCGCGACTGATCCGGAGGTGGAGCGCGACGGCGATCTTTGCCCTGCTCGCGATCGGAGCGGGCGGGGGTCGGTCGGCCGCGCGGGCGGACGACGCCGCGCTCGCCCGCGACGTCGCGGCCGAGGCGCGCGACTTCGCCGGCCGCGACGATCACGGGCGGGCCGTCGCCTGCGCGCTCGCCGCGATCCGTCTGGATCCCTCCCTCGAGGAGGAGCTCTCGCTCCTCATCGCGCATCAGCTCACGTGGCAGGAGCGGGCGGCGGAGGCCGTCCCGTGGTATCGCCGACGTCTGGAGGCGGAGCCGGACGATCGCGAGGCGAAGCTCGGGCTCGCCCGGGCGCTGTCGTGGTCCGGTGATCTCGACGGCGCGGCCGCGGTGTACCGCGAGCTCCTGGCCGACGACGCGAACGACGAGGAAGCCCGGCTCGGGCTCGCGCGCATGGAGGCCTGGCGGGACCGCCCGGGCGCGGCGGCGCGCGCGTACCGCGAGGCGCTGGACCGGGGGGTGCCCGACGCGCGGGAAGGGCTCGCCGCCGCCGAGAACGCCCGCGGCAAACACCGGGCGGCGGAGGCGCTGTACGACGCCATCCTCGCGGACGACCCGGACGACGTGTCGGCGCGGGTGGGACGCGCGCGGGCGCGTTACTGGCTCGGTGAGGAGGGAGCGGCGGAGCGGGACCTCGCGGGCATCGACACCGCCGAGGCGGCCGACCTGCGCGACGCGATCCGCCGTGACCGCGGACTCCGCGCGATGCTCTTCGCGGATCGCTGGAACGATCGCGACGATCAGGAGAACCGGACGCTCGGCGTGCGCGTCGAGGGTTCGGCGGGGCCCGGCTGGCGCTGGTTCGGTCTCGCCGCCGGCGAGCGGTCCGAGGATCCGGCCACGGGACGGGTCGAGTTCCTGACGTTCGGCGGCGGAGGCTCCTGGCGCCCGTCGCGCGACGTGGCGGTCCACGCGGAGATCACCGCGCACGATCTCGGCCGGAACCTGGAAGACGCCGCCGTGATCGACGTGGGCGCGGGGGAGACCCGGACGGGCGCGGACATTCGCGAGACGGTCGCGCTGTTCGACTCCTGGCTCACGTGGACGCCGATCGACTGGACCCGCTTCGACGTCGGCTACGGACGCGTGCCCGTGACCACGGCGCGCGCTCTCGCGCGCGGATTGCGGGTGAACGTCGCCTCGCTCGCCGCCGAGCGACGTCTCACGGAACGGGTGTCCGCGCGGATCCGCGCCGCCCACGGCGACTACGACGACGGGAACACCCGCCGGTCGCTGGAGGCGGATCTCCGCTTCGGAGACTGGTCGCTCGGACCGGTGCACTGGAACGTCGGCCCCGGCGCGGCGTGGATCGACTTCCGGGACGAGAGCCCGGACCACGGCTACTACTCCCCGGATCGCTACGACACGTTCCACGGCACGTTGAACGCCTGGACGTCGGCGGAGCGCCCCTTCCGCGTGGAGGGCGATGTCCGCCTCGCCTCCGAGAGCGAGAACGACGGCGATCGCTTCGGAGTCCTCTCCGGCGGCGTGGAGCTTCGCTGGCAGGCGACGCGTCACGTCGGCTTCGGCGCGTTCGGCCGGGCGTCGACGTCGCGTTTCGACTCCAGCGCGGGCTACGAGCGCGACGGCGTCGGGCTCCGCGTGTTCCTCGCCCCGTGACGCGTCGGCGCGCTCTCCTCGCCGCGCTGATCCCGCTGACGATCGGACTCGCCGTTTTCCTTCTCGCGCGCCGGCTCGATCGCGTCTCCTCGCCGGAGCCGGGCAGCGACCTCGACGCGCCGGTGCTCATCGGTCGCAACGAGCTCGGCTTCGATACGCTCGCGGACGACCGACAGCTCGGGGTCCCGATCCTCTGCTACCACTACTTCGGACCCGGGTTCACGTCGGGGCGGCTGGTCCGAGTGCTGGGCGCCGTGTTGCTGAACCTGCCGACGCTCCCCGATCGCGACTACTGGACGACGACCGTGCCCGAGTTCGAGCGACAGATGAACTACCTCGCGGCGAACGGCTGGCGGACCGCCTTTCTCGACGACGTGCTGGACGCGCTGGAAGCGGGCCGATTGCCCGAGCGCACGGTCGTGATCACGATCGACGACGGAGATCGTACGGTGCTGGAGTATGCGGTGCCGATTCTCCGCCGCCACGGATTCGTCGCCACGCTGTTCATGCTCACGGGCCACGCGGGGGAGGAGGACTGGAACGATCTGGACTTTCTGGACTGGCCCGCGCTCCAGGCGCTCGAGCGGGAGGGCGTCATCCGGGTCGAGAGTCACACGCACCGGATGCACACGAAGACGCGGACGCGCGGAGGTCCCGTCCCCCGGTTCCTGATGCCGGAGGCGATGTCGGAGGGGTTGCTGAGCGCGGATCTGGAATCCAGCCGAGACGCGATGGTCCGCCACCTCGGTCACGAACCGACGTTTCTCGCCTGGCCCTTCGGCTACGGTCGCGCCGACGTGGACTCGCTCGCCCGCGCGGCCGGCTTCCGGCGCGTGCTGACGTTGAAGCCCTTCCGGAACGGAATCGAAACAGGCGAATCCGAGCCGCTCGGCCGCTACGCCGTCACCGCGCGAACCTCATCGCGGGTGTTCCGGCTGATGCTCGAGCCGCACGGCGATCGGGGTGCGGACTCGCGCAACCCGTGGTAGGTTGCGCACGGTCCACGTTCCCGGAGTTCCCCTTGCCCGCGAAGTTCCGCCTCTCGTCGCTCCTCAAGCGCGAATACTGGATGAACCAGGAGCGGTCGCTCGTCGGCATCGCGCTGGCGATCGGGGTGGTCTCGGGCTTCTCCGCGGCGATCCTGGTCTGGATGATCGGGCTCATCGGCGACTATCTGCACGTCACGCATCCGTCAAACCTGCCCTGGTGGGCGCTCTTCGCGCCGGCCGTCGGCGGCCTCCTCGTGGGGCCGATCGTCACGAAGGCCGCGCCGGAGACCCGCGGTCACGGCGTGCCCGAAGTGATGCTCGCCGTCGCCCGGAATCGCGGCCGGATCCGCGCTCGCGTGGCGGTGCTGAAGGCGCTGGCCTCGGCCATCTCGGTCGGCAGCGGCTTCCGCGGCGGCCTCTTCTTCGCCTCGCTCTTCCTCGGCGCGGTCTTCGGCGCCTGCTACTCCATCGCCCTCGACCTGCTGCTGCCGGGGCCGCACTTCGACCAGGGCACCTACCTGGTGGTCGGCATGGCGGCCATGGCCGCCGCCATCATCGGCGGGCCGCTGACCATGACCTTCCTGGCGCTGGAGATCACCGGCGACTTCCCGTTGACCATCGGCGTGCTGCTGGCGGTGGTCATCGCCTCGCTCACCGTGCGGCGGCTCTTCGGCTACTCCTTCGCCACCTGGCGCTTCCACCTGCGCGGCGAGACCATCCGCAGCGCGCACGACGTCGGCTGGATCCGCAGCCTGACGGTCGGGCGCCTGATGCGGCGCGACCTGCGCACCGTGGCCGACGACGTGACCCTCGCCGCCTTCCGCCGCCAGTTCCCGCTCGGCTCCACCACGCGGGTCATCGCCATCGACCCGGCCGGGCACTATGCCGGCATCGTGCCGGTGCCGGCGGCGCACCAGGTGCCGGCGGCGACGGTGGAGCAGGGGGCGACCGTGGCCAGCATCCTGACGCACCGCGAAGACTTCCTGCGGTCGATCGCCTCCTTGGCGTTCATCTGCGGCAGCAGGAAGTCTTCGCGGTGCGTCAG
>JAGQIB010000426.1 GCA_020431545.1 Gemmatimonadota bacterium | reverse complement strand
GCCACGCTCGTCGACGGATATCGTCCGGCCGGGGACTCGGTGGCGCGATGGGATGCGACGACCGAGGGAAGTCGTGGTCCGGCGTCCGGTGTCTACTTCATCCGTCTGGAGTCCGGACGTCAGTCGGTCAGCCGTCCGGTCGTGCTGTTGCGGTAGCTCGTCTTCGATCTCCGGGCGGAGCGCCGGGACAATGCCGTCCGTTCGGGGGGTGGTTGCGACCGACCACCCCCCACGCGTAGACTGGAGGTACCAGCCCCTCCCGGGTCCGCCACGGAGGCCCCTCGACGGCCCCTCCGCCCTCACCCGGCTCGACTGCAACCTGGAGGTCCCGGTGCGCCTCGTCTCGTCGATCGTGGTCCTCGTCTGCCTGCTGGCCGTGCCCGCACGGGGAGCGGACACCGCCGCCACCTGGGTGTTCTTTGCGGATCGTGGACTCACCTCGCGTGGGGCCGAGGCCGCCGCGATCTCCGAGGCTCGCGCCTCCCTCTCGCCGCGCGCGCTCGCGCGTCGGGCGACCAAGGGCCAGGCGCCCGACCTGCTCGACGTGCCGCCGGCCCCGGATTACGTCGCCGCGGTGCTCGCGACCGGCGCGACGCTTCGCCACGAGTCCCGCTGGCTGAACGCGATCTCCGTCGAGGCTTCGCCGGCGCAGAGAGCCGCGATCGAGAGCCTTCCGTTCGTCACTCGGACCCGGCCGGTGGCGCGTCAGCATCACGATCTGTCCTTCGACGAAGTCGAGATCGACGAGGCGGACGGCCCGCCGGCCCGGGGCGCGCTGGACTACGGCCCGAGTGCCCGGCAGGCCGAGCAGATCCAGGTCGATCTGCTGCACGACCTCGGACTTTCCGGAGCCGGCGTGACGATCGCCGTGCTCGACACGGGATTCGACACGTCGTTCCACGAGGCGTTCCAGAACCTGACCGTGGTCGCCGAGCACGACTTCGTGCAGGGCGACGGCAACACCGCGAACGAAGGCAACGATCCGTCGAACCAGTTCTACCACGGCACCCTCGTGCTCTCGACGCTCTCCGGCTGGGCGCCCGGGCAGCTGATCGGCATCGCCTACGGCGCCGACTACGCGCTCGCGAAGACGGAGACGCTTCTTTCCGAAACGCCGGCCGAGGAGGACAACTGGGTCGCGGCGGCGGAGTGGGCGGACAGTCTCGGCGCCGACGTCATCACGTCGTCTCTCGGCTACCGCGACTGGTACGTGCCGGCGGACATGGACGGCGACACCGCGCCGATCTCGATCGCCGCCGACCTCGCCGTCGCGAACGGTATCGCGGTCTTCGTGTCCGGCGGAAACGAAGGCGGCAACTCCTGGAACATCGTGACCGCCCCCGGCGACGCACACGACGCCGTCACCGTGGGCGCCGTGGACTCGCTCGGCGCGATCGCCTCCTTCTCGGGGCGCGGCCCGACCGCGGACGGACGCACGAAGCCCGACGTGTGCGCGATGGGAGTCGCGACGTATCACGCCGCCCCCTGGGATCCCGCGGGCAACGTCTACGCGCGCGCGAACGGCACGTCGCTTTCGTGCCCGCTCGTGGCCGGCGTGGGCGCGCTGCTGCTCGAGGCCGAGCCGACGCTCGCGCCCCTCGATCTGGCCGCCGCGCTCCGGTCCACCGCGACGCAATCGGGTGCCCCGAACAACGACTACGGCTGGGGCATCGTGCAGGCGCTCGACGCGCGCGAGTCGCTCGCCACGTCGGCTCCGGCGCCGAACGTCGCCGGCCCTTCGATCGCGGTCTCCCCGAACCCCGCCACCGGACCGCAGACGTTGCGGCTCGCGGCGCCGCGCACGCGCGCGACGACGGTGGAGATCGTGGACGTCGCGGGGCGGCGCGTCCGAGAGATCGCGGTGCCGGGCGGCGCGAGCAGCTTTTCCTGGGACGGCCGCGACGCGAGCGGTGAGCTCGTTTCCTCGGGGTTGTACTTCGCGCGCGTGGACGGCATTCCCGCCGCGCGACTCGTTCGCCTCCGCTAGCCTCGACGCGCCTTCGCGAGGCGACGTTTCACGGCCGGACTTTCCAGCTCCCGCAGCGCGTGGCGTCCGATCCAGCGGGACGATCCGCCTTCGGTCGCGGCGAGTCGTCGCGCCGTAGCCACCGCAGCCGCGTGCAGCGCCACGTTCCGCTTGCCCACCGCGCGCAGCGCCATGTCCACGCCCTTCTTCACGAGGTCGCGCTCGTCGGCAGCCGCCCGCTCCACGAGCGGCAGGCAGCGCACGAACACGGCGTCCGCCGCCTTCCGGTCGTGCACGCTGAGGCTCCACAGCAACGCGAACGCACCGCGTTTCGTGAACTCGTGCTTCGACTTCGCCCAGACGGGGATCCGCTTCCAGGCGAGAGGCGATCGATCGAACAGCGCGAAGCAGACGGTGTCGGTCACGGCCCAGTTGTCGAAGTCGGCGGCCCACACGTTCATCTGGCGCGTGGTCACCTGCTCCGGATCGTCGACGAACGCCGCGAGGAGCTGCGCCTCGTAGCGTCCGGAAGCCCAGAGCGCGGCCGCGAGCGCGTGGTCCGTCCCGAGACCCTTCGCGTACTTGCGCAGATCCCCGACCGTCACGCCGAACGGATCGCGCGCCGTGATCCCGTAGCGTGAGAGCATCGCGACGTTCTTCTTCGTCCCGCGCCGCTCGAGCCACGCGAGCACGTCTTTCGCGCCGGAGCCCGACCGCCTAGGAGCCGGAGACATTCTTCGCACCCGAGCCCGTGAACTTGTAGCCGATGCGGTGGACGGTCACGATCCAGCGAGGGTCGCCGGGATCGACCTCGATCTTCTTGCGCAGCTTCGCGATGTGCATGTCCACGGTCCGGGTGAACGGGGTGTGCTCGTAGTCCCAGACCGCGTCGAGGAGCTCCTCCCGCGGGATCGCCTCGCCGGCGTGCTCCGCGAAGTACTTCAGGAGACGGAGCTCGCGCGCCGAGAGGTCGAGCGGCTCGCCGTCCCGCGTGGCCTCGGCGCGGCGGAAGTCGATGCGGATGTCGCCGAACGCGAGGTCGTCCGCCCCGGCCACGCCCGACGCGCGACGGAGCAGCGCCTCCACTCGGGCGGCGAGCTCCAGGAAGCCGAACGGCTTCGTGACGTAGTCGTCCGCGCCGAGCTTGAGGCCGAGGACCTTGTCGATCTCCTGGCCGCGCGCCGTGAGCATGAGGATCGGCAGGCGACTGCCCTCGCGGCGGATCTCGCGGCACACGTCGAGGCCGCTCATCTTCGGAAGCAT
>JAGQIB010000425.1 GCA_020431545.1 Gemmatimonadota bacterium | reverse complement strand
GCGTGGTGGTCTTGCCGGAACCGGTAGGACCGGTGACGAGGACGATCCCGTGGGGGCGCGCGAAGATCTCGCGCAGACGCTCCATGTCGTCCGGACGGAATCCGAGATCCTCGAGCCCGAGCCGGATCTTGCCCTGCTGCAGCACGCGGATGACGACGTTCTCGCCGTGCACCGTGGGCATCGTGGAGATCCGGAGATCCACGTTCTTGCCGGCGAGGAAGACCGAGATCTTGCCGTCCTGGGGCAGTCGACGTTCCGAGATGTCGAGACTCGCCACGACCTTGATCCGTGTCGCGAGCGGCAGCGCGATCTCCGCCGGAAGTCGGTGGGTCTCGCGCATGATGCCGTCCACACGGAACGAGATCTGGAGCTCGTCTTCCTGCGGCTGCACGTGGACGTCGGTCGCTCCGGCCCGGACGGCCTCGCTCATCAGACGATCGAAGAGCCGCACGACCGGCATCTCCACCGTGCCGTCCGCTTCGACCTTCATGTTCCGCGTCGCCTGTGCCGCGAGCGCCTCGACCGACTCCTCGGTCACGGCCGCGGGTCCGTCGGCGGCGCCGTAGATCCGATCGATCAGCTCCCGGATCTGCGCGTCTTCCACCGCGACGGCGCGCGGCTTGAGGCCGGTGACCATCTGGACGTAGTCGAGCGCCTCGAGGTCTTTCGGGTCCTTCATCCCGAGCGTGATCGACTTGTCCTCCACGGACAGCGGCGCGAGGCCGTAGCGCGCGGCGACGGCCCGCGAGATCAGACGGCTCGCGGCTTCGTCCGGGACGAACGCCTCCAGGTCGGCGGTGGTCCAGGCGGGTTGTCTCATGGCTGGCGAATCCTCTCTTTCCGCTTCCGAGATCGACCAGAAGCGGCGGAGGATTTAGCGGTCCGGTGGTTTCTTGGCGGGGAGAGACGACGCTCAAGCGCCCGTCCGCGCCGGCCGATTCTCGGAGCAGGCCGCTCCGGCCGAGAAATCCCGTTTCCGAGCTGCAGGAGGACGCGTGAACATCTCCGTGGAGAACAAGGGGGAGATCGTCCTCGCCCGGGTCGACGAGATTCACATCGGCGCGGAGATCGCGGACGAGTTCAAGGCACGAGTGCAGGAGGCCCTGCCCGAGACGGGCGGGCTGCTCGCGGTGGACCTCTCGAAGGTCGACTTCATGGACAGTTCGGGGCTCGGAGCCCTCGTGAGCCTGCTCAAGACGGTGCGGCCGGAGGGCGAGATCGTGCTGTTCGGGATCCGCCCGAGCGTGCAGGAGATCCTGCGCCTCACCCACCTCGACGCCGTGTTCCGGCGCGAGGCGGATGAAGCGGGCGCGATCGTGCTCCTGGAGCGGGCCGCGGCGTCGCCCGACGCCTGACGCCCCCGCGGAACGTCAGCGGAGCAGGTTCCTCGCCGCCGCCGCCACCGCCTCGGCACTGAGCCCGAGCTTCTCCGCGACCACCGCCCCCGGCGCCGACGCGCCGAACCGGCGGATCCCGTGGAAACCGTCGCCGGGACGCACCCACTCACCCCACGTGTAGCCGGTGGCGGCCTCGACGACGAGGCGCGGCACGTCCGGCAGCAGGAGCCGGTCCACGTCCGGGGCAGGTGCCTCGCGCAGCTGCTCCACGCACGGCACGGACACGACGCGCGCCGGGACGCCTTCCTTCGCGAGCATCGCGGCCGCCTCGACGCCGAGCGCGACCTCGGACCCGCTCGCCACGATCGCGAGGCGCGGGGCCCCCGCGGGTTCGTGCACCACGCCGGCGAGCCCCAGCTCGGGTGTCCCCGCGGCGCGCTCGAGCACCGGGAGATTCTGACGGGTCAGGACGAGCACCGTCGGATGGCGGCGAAGCAGCGCGTGACGCCAGGCCGCGATCGTCTCGCGCGCGTCGGCCGGGCGCACGACGTGGACGCCGGGAATGATGCGGAGCGAATCGAGCTGCTCGATCGGCTGGTGCGTGGGACCGTCCTCGCCGACCCACACGCTGTCGTGCGTGAACACGAACACGACCGGCAGCTCCATCAGCGCCGCGAGCCGGATCGGCGGCCGCATGTAGTCCGCGAACACGAGGAACGTGGACGTGACGGGTCGCACGCCACCGTGCAGCGCGAGGCCGTTCGCGATCGCGCCCATCGCGTGCTCGCGCACGCCGTAGTACACGTTGCGACCGGCGGGATCTCGATCCGAGAACGGCTTCGCCCCCGCGATCGCGGTCTTGTTGGACTCGAACAGATCGGCCGATCCGGGCAGGAGCTCCGGCACGGCGGCGGCCGCGACCTGCAACACGCTGCCCCCGGCCGAGCGCGTGGCGACCTTCTCTCCCGCGGCCGGTACCTTCGCGGCCGCCAGCGGGTCGCCGTCGATCTCTCCCGCGAGCGCTCGACGCCAGGCGGCGTACTCGGCGGGCTCCGCCTTCTTCCACGCCTCCTCGCGGCGGCGCCAGGCGTCGCTCGCTTCGCGGCGCGTCACGCGCCACTCCGCGAAGAACTCGCGAACCTCGGCCGGCACCTCGACCGGCTTCTCGGGATCGAATCCGAGGCGCTCCTTGATCAGCCGCACCTCCGCCTCGCCGAGCGGCGCGCCGTGCGCCTTGCT
>JAGQIB010000014.1 GCA_020431545.1 Gemmatimonadota bacterium | reverse complement strand
GAGCTGATCACCGACCGCCCGCTCGCGGACAACCTGCGCGAGATCGCCGACGTCAAGCGGCGCTGGCCGGATCGAGCGGTGGTCGTCTCCTTGATGTTCGACACGCGCGCGGAGTGGAACGACATCCTGCGCCGGTGCGAGGACACCGGATGCGACGGCGTGGAGCTGAACTTCGGCTGTCCGCACGGAATGTGCGAGCGCGGCATGGGATCGGCCGTCGGCCAGGAGCCGAACGTGCTGCGCGAGCTCGTCTCCTGGGTGGCGGAGTCCACGTCGCTGCCGATCCTCGCGAAGCTCACCCCGAACGTGACGGACATCCGCGAGCCCGCCCGCGCGGCGCGCGAGGGCGGGGCGCACGCCGTCTCGCTGATCAACACCGTCCAGAGCGTGATCGGCGTGGATCTCGACCGTCTCGTCCCCTTCCCCCGCGTCGGCGACGCCTCGACGCACGGCGGCTACTGCGGCCCCGCGGTCAAGCCGATCGCGCTGCGCATGGTGGCCGACCTCGCGCGGGATGCCGGTGTGGGACTCCCGATCAGCGGCATCGGGGGCATCGGCACCTGGCGCGACGCCGCGGAGTTCCTCGCGCTCGGCGCGTCCACCGTGCAGGTCTGCACCGCCGTGATGCACCACGGCTTCCGGATCGTGGAAGACCTGATCGCGGGTCTGTCCGACTACCTCGACGCCCGCGGTCTGGCCCGTGTGTCCGAACTCACGGGCGCGGCCGTTCCGGCGTATCGCGACTGGGGAGACCTCGATCTGAACTACCGGATCGTGGCGGAGATCCACGAGGAACGATGCATCGGGTGCCAGCTCTGCTGGGTCGCCTGCCACGACGGCGCCCACCAGTGCATTCATCTTCCGGGCGAGGAGGCCCGGGTCGGACACGTCGCGCCGGCGGCCGCGCGAGCGGCGGCGCGCGCCCACTCCGCCCCGGCTCACGCGCCGTATCGCGTTCCGTGGGTCGACGAGACCGAGTGCGTCGGCTGCAATCTGTGCGCGCTCGTCTGCCCGGTGGACGGATGCATCACGATGGAGGAGCGTCACGGCTCGGAGCGATCCGAGACCTGGAACGATCGCGTTCGCTCCGGGCGCGCGAACCCGCCCGGCGGCCTTCGCGACCTCGACTGACCGCGCGGTCAGCGCCCGAGATAGCGCTCGCGGATCACGCCCAGGTGGTGCGCTTCGTGTCCCGCGATGATCCACGCCGCCGCCCGCACGGAACACTCGGCGTCGTTCGCGACGCCCCGGCGGCCCCACTGCTCCTCGTTCAGACCGCGGAGCAGGGAGATCGTGGCGGCGCGAACCGTCGCGAACTCCTCACGGAGATCCGCGATCGGGCGCCGATCGAAACCCGCGGCGGCCACCCATTCGTCCTGCTCGAAGCCGAACAGCGGCGCCCGCTCCGCCCGCGCGAACGCGAGCGCCCGCAACGCGAACACGCGCTCGGAGTCGATCAGGTGCCCCACGACCTCCTTGAGGCTCCACTTGCCGGGCGCGTAACGTGAGTTCGCGACACCTTCGGGAACGGCGCGCAGCAGATCCCGGGTCGAGTCGCCCTGGGCACGGAGGCGATCGATCACGGAGCCGTCCGGCACGCACTCGATGTAGGGGCCGTAGTACGGCAGATGCTCGTCGGCGCGCGGTCGGATCGCGGCCGGGTCCTCGGAACGGGAGCTCATGGGCACCTCGACGCGTCGGGAGGGCGACACGCCCTCGGGGCGCAGGTTGCCGCAGCGGCGGCCCCCCGGTCAACGCTCGGGGCGAAACGAAGCCCCGATCCGCGGATGCGGACCGGGGCCTCTCGCTTCCGTGGCCGGGAGCGCCTAGTGGTTGCTCAGCACCAGCGCGAGCTGCAGGTTCTGCCCGTTCATGCCCAGGATCTCGTAGCGATCGAACGTACCGGAAGCGCTCGGCGGAACGTTCAGGCAGATGCCGCCGGCCGGATCGGTCGCCGGCAGGGTGCCGGCCACGTTGGACCAGTCCAGCGTGGTGGCGGCGTTCGTGAACGGATTCTCCGGCATGGCGGAGCCGGGAAGGAGACCGGACAGGGTCATCGCGCCTTCGGCCGCGAGCTGGGCCGGACCCGACGGGTAGATCCCGTTGTTGCGCGTCGCGAACTCCTCGGTCGCGAGCTGGACGATGTGCATCGTCGACTTGACCTGCCCGACCCGGGCCTGATCCTGCATGCTCTTGTAGTTCGCGAGCGCGATCGCGGCGAGAACTCCCACCACGATCACGACCGTCATGAGCTCGATCAGAGTGAAGCCGCGCTCCCCGTTGCGCATCTCGACTCTCCTCCGGTGTTTCAGGGTTCGTGGGGCGGATCTCACGCAAGGTCCGCGCCAACCGTGCCCCCCGGACAAGCCCTCTCCTCGCCCTTTTCCGTCGTCGTCCGGCACCCGGCTGCTCAGGGATTGAGCACCCCGGTTCACCTCGTGCTCAGCCGGACGGAGCGCCGAAACGCCCGGTTTGCGAGTCTCTCCCGGAGTGGTGACGGCCCCGGGGGTGCCCCGCCGTTGTATCCTCCGCCCGATCCCCGGGAGGTTCCGATGTCGCACGAATCGAACGCCAGACCGTCCCCGGACGCCCGATCCGAGACGTTCGCGGACCTGCTCGCCCGACGTTTCGAGCGTCGCCGCGTGCTGCGCGCGGTCGCCGCCGCTCCGCTGTTCCTCGCTCTTCCCACCGCCGGTTGCCGGCGTGTACCGGATCCGAACATCCGCGTGCCCTCGACGTCGCTGCGATTCGATCCGGTGTCGGCGAGCTCGGAGGACGCCGTCCGCGTACCGGCCCATTACCGCTGGAACGTCGTCGCGCGGTGGGGCGACCCGGTGCTGCCGGGCGCGCCCCCCTGGGATTTCCACGCGCAGACCGCAAACGCCCAGTCCCGCCAGTTCGGATACAACAACGACTTCGTCGCGTACTTCCCGCTGCCGGAGGCGGCGGTCGAGCGCGGACTGCTCGCCGTGAATCACGAGTACACGAACGCGAAGCACATGTTTCCCGGTCTCGGCAAGGCCCGCCCCTCCCGCGACCAGATCGACGTGGAGATGGCGGCGCACGGCATGTCGATCGTGGAGATCGAACGCGGCGAAGACGGTGGCTTCCGCCTCGCCGAGCCGGGTCGGTGGAACCGGCGCATCACCGCCGACACGCAACTCCTGCTGTCCGGCCCGGCCGCCGGCTCGGAGTGGCTGCGCACTTCCCGGGATCCATCGGGACGACGCGTGGCCGGCATGCTCTACAACTGCTCCGGCGGGAAGACTCCGTGGGGCACGGTGCTCACGTGCGAGGAGAACTTCCACAACTACTTCGGCGGAGTGGAGTCCCTTCCCGTCGACGATCCGCGCGCCGCCGATCACGCCCGCTACGGCATCGAAGCGGGCCCGTCGGACTACGGCTGGGAGTCCGCCCATCCGCGCTTCGACGTCGGACGCGAG
>JAGQIB010000424.1 GCA_020431545.1 Gemmatimonadota bacterium | reverse complement strand
GAACATGCGGTAGGGCTCGTCGGTGCCCTTCGTCACGAGATCGTCGATGAGCACCCCGAGGTATCCCTCGTCTCGACCGAGCACCCACGGGCCCTCCCCCTGCAGGGCGCGGGCCGCATTGATCCCCGCCGCGAGGCCCTGCGCCGCGGCTTCCTCGTAGCCGGTGGTGCCACAGATCTGGCCGGCCAGGTAGAGCCCCTCGACGTCTCTTGCCTCGAGCGTCGGGCGGAGCTCGGTGGGATCGACGAAGTCGTACTCCACCGCGTACCCGAGCCGGTGCGGCACCGCGTCCGGGCGAATGCCGGGAATCGATCGCAGGATCTCGGTCTGCGCTTCGGCGGGCAACGACATCGACAGTCCCGAGACGTAGACCTCGTCCGTGTCCCAGCCCTCGGGTTCGAGGAACAGGTGGTGTCCCTCCACCTCCGGAAAGCGAACCACCTTGTCCTCGAGCGACGGGCAGTAGCGCGGCCCGACCCCCCGGATCCGTCCGGAGTACAGGGGGGATTCGTGGAGGTGCTTCCGCACGATCGCATGGGTCTCCGCGGTCGTCCGGGTCAGCCAGCATTCGAGGCCCGGGCGGGCCGGGCGATCGACCGGAAAGTGCGAGAACGTGCGGGGGTGGTCATCCCCCGGCTGGATCTCGAGCGCGTCCCGGTCCAGGTCCCCCGCGAGGATTCGGGGGGGCGTTCCGGTCTTGAGGCGACCCACTCGTAGACCGAGCGCCTCGAGACTTCCGGTGAGCCGGTTCGCGGCCGGCTCCCCGCGTCGGCCGCCCACGGTGGTCTGCGTCCCGGTGAACATGACGCCGCCGAGGAAAGTCCCCGTCGCGAGGATCACCGCACGCGCTTCCGCGGTGGTCCCGTCTGCGAACCGGACGCCGGTCACCGCGCCGGATCGCACGAGCACCTCGACCGCCTCGGACTCGACGACCTCGAGCCCCGGCTGCCCGCTCACCGTTCGCACGAGCACCCGGTTGTAGAGGTCGCGGTCGGCCTGCGCGCGCGGGCCCCACACCGCCGGCCCCTTGCCCGTGTTCAGCATCCGGAACTGCACGCCGGCCTCGTCGATGGCGCGCCCCATCTGCCCGCCGAGCGCATCGATCTCGCGGACGAGATGTCCCTTCGCGAGACCCCCGATCGCCGGATTGCACGACATGCGGCCGACGCTGGTCCGGTCGAGCGTGATCATGGCGGTGCGCAGGCCGCGACGCGACGTGGCGAGCGCCGCCTCGACACCGGCGTGGCCGGCACCGATGACCAGGACATCCCACGAACTCCGCACGGCCAATTTCGCTCCGTTTTGGGTGATTTCTACTTGCCGATGCAGAACTGCGCGAAGATCCGATCCAGAACGACTTCGTCGACCACGCGCCCGGTGACCTCGCCCAGCGCCGAGATCGCGTCGCGGACGTCGCCGGCGACGACTTCCTCCGTCGCCCCTTCTTGCCAGCTCGCGCGCGCCAGGTCCAGCGCGGCCGCCGCCCGACGCATCGACTCGACGTGTCGCTCGTTCGGCAACGACAGGTCCTCGGGCTCGCGGTCGCCTTCGCGCACGAGTTGCTCGAGGCGCGCCCGCAGCTCGTCGAGTCCCTCTCCCGTCCGCGCGGAAACGAGCAGCGCCGCGCCGCCGGCGGGCTCGCCCCCTCCGCTCGTCGATGCGCCGACCTCACGATCCGACTTGTTCGCGACCAGCACTCGCGGTCGCCCCTTCGTTCGGACCACCACCTCGGCGTCCTCCGGCGAACCCGGCTCCGACGCGTCGATCACCACGAGTCGCAGGTCCGCCTCGCGCTCCCACCGCTGCGCGCGAGCGACTCCCGCGGCCTCGACGTCTTCTCGCGCATCGCGCTGCCCCGCCGTGTCCACGAGTCGCACCGGCACGCCGCCGAGATCCAGCCACGCCTCCAGGTAGTCGCGCGTCGTCCCCGACGTTTCGCTCACGAGCGCGCGGTCCTCCTCGAGCAGCGCGTTGAACAGACTCGACTTGCCCACGTTCGGGCGCCCCACGATCGCGATCGTCACGCCGTCGCGCAGGCGGCGTCCCCACGGCGCGCGACGTTCCAGCTCGCGCACGTCTCCGGCCGCGGCGTCCAGCGCGCGCGCGATCTCCTCCCGCCCGGCCGCCTGCACGTCATCCTGGAAATCGAGATTCAGTTCCAGACGTGCGAGCACATCGATGAGCCGGTTCTCGATCTCTTCCGTGCGGCGAGCGACGCCGCCCGCGATTCCGGCCAGTGCCGAGCGAGCCCCGAGCTCCGTCCGCGAACGGATCAGGTCGATGATCGCCTCGGCGCGAGAGAGGTCGATGCGGCCGTTCAGAAACGCGCGCTTCGAGAACTCTCCCCGATCGGCGAGTCGGGCGCCCGCCGCGAGCAATGCTCGCAAGGTCCGACGCACACAGACCGCGCCGCCGTGGAGGCCGAGCTCCACCACGTCCTCTCCCGTGAACGTGCGGGGAGCGCGCATCACCGTCAGCAGCGCCTCGTCGACGAGACGACCGTTCGTGTCGCGGAGCCAGGTGTGGTGCACGGTGTGCGTCGGGGCGCTCCGAATCGCGTCCGATCGAGCCGCGACCCGCGCCGCCACCTCGACGGCGCGCGGCCCGGAAACACGAACGATCGCAAGCCCGCTTTCGCCGGGGGGCGTCGCGATCGCCGCGATCGTGTCGGGTTCGAACGCGCGAGCGGCCGGCGACCGGTTCGAACCCGCGGGATCAGCCCCGCGCGGCGGCCTTCGCACGACGTTTCGCCCCGCCGCCCTTCTTCGGCGCGACCTCCAGCGGAGCTTCCGCGATGGCCTCAGCCATGGCCGACGGCTTCATGAAGTTCTTGCTGACGATCTGGAACACGTTGCTCGTGAGCCAGTACAGCACGAGCCCGGACGGCATGGTGAAGAAGATGAACGTCATCATCACCGGCATCATCACGAGCATCGCGCGCTGGTTCGGATCGACCATCGTCTGCTTGGACTGGAAGTACGACGTCACGCCCATGATGACCGGGAGCAGGCAGATTCCCGAGCCGATCAGCGGCAACGCGAACGGCAGCGTGAAGATCACGTCCGGTTGCGACAGGTCGCGAATCCACAGGATGAACGGCTCCTGGCGCAGCTCGATCGTCCGCATCAGCACGGCGTAGAGCGCGAAGAAGATCGGCATCTGGATGAACAGCGGCAGGCAGCCGGCGAGCGGATTCACTCCCGCTTCCTTGTACAGCTTCATCGTGGCTTCGCTGAGCTTCTGGGGTTCGTCCGCGTACTTCTCGCGCAGCGCGTCCAGTCGCGGCTTGAGCGCGGACATGTCCCGCATGGACTTCGTGCTCTTCCACGTGAGCGGGAAGAACAGCGTGTTCATGAACAGCGCGAACAGGATGATCACCACGCCGTAGTTCGGGATCACCTTGTGCAGACCGGTGATGAGCGAGAGGATCACGCGCGACAGGGGACGGATCCAGCGCGCGCCCAGATCGACGGCGCCCTCGATCCCCAGGTTCAGCTCCTTCAGCTTTCCGTAGTCGAGCGGCCCGAGGTAGACGTCGTAGGCGGCGTGGTCGGACGCGAGCGCGCTCGACCGATCGACGAGGATCTCGCCGGCCAGGCTGGCGTGTTGCTCGTCGATCGGCGTTACCCGCCACAGGCGAACGGGCCCCTGCGCGTCGCCGCGCGGCACGATCGCGCCGAGGAAGTACTTGTTCTCGATGCCGAGGTAGCGGCAGGCGCCCGGGAACTCGATCGGGCCTTTCGTCGCCTGGTTCGGCGTCTTGCGCTGGACCTCTCCCTCGGCGAACACCACGGCGCCGAAGTACGGGCCGCGCGAGTTGCCGTGGATCTCCTCGGTCACCTGCATGCCGCTCGCCCAGGACACTCCCCAAGCCTGGACACCGAGGCGATCGTTCAGGATCTCCTGCTCCACCTGCAGCACGTGCCCGCTGTCGGGGACGGTGAACGTCTTCCGGATCGACGCCTGGTCGAGGTCGAGCTGGAACACGAGCCGACGTCCCGCCGGCGAGTGCTCGTCGGACACGAGCGCGAAGTCGAAGCCGTCGAGCGGCAGGGTGCGATCGCCGTGCATGATCACGGTGCCGAGCGCACCGGGTCCGTCGGGCGGAAGAACCTGTACCGGACCGTCTTCCGGTCCCTCGAACTCCGGCAACGTCGCCGCGGTCACGCGCGCGCCGCGGCTGTCGAACGACAGGACGAGGTCGGGCGTACTCACCTCGACCCGCCGACGTTCCACCGGGGCCGTGGATGAGAGCTCGGTGGAACCGGTGCTCAGCCCGAGGATGCGTCCGGCGTCTCCCGCGGTGTCGACCCCGGACGCCGGTGCCGGCGCCTGTCCGGTCTCTGTCGTCGGGCTCGACTCCAGCTCGGTGACGTGCTGCTCCGTCGGCTGATCGCCGGGCTGCTCCACCGGAGGTTTGCCCGGAGGGAAGAGGAAGTTCCACACCAGCAGCACGCCCATCGCGAGGATGATCGCGAGAAACGCGCGCTGTTCCTGACCGCTCTGTTGCGTCACGTTGACCTTCCGACTCGGGATACCGGCCGACCGGGCGAGCGCGTCGACTCGGGGACGGGATCGAGCCCGCCCGGATTCCAGGGATGACACTTGAGAATGCGACGGACCGCGAGCACGACCCCGCGCCATCCGTGGCGTGCGATGGCCTCCTCGGCGTAGCGCGAGCACGTCGGATGGAACCGACAGCGCGGTCCGAGCAGCGGCGAGAGAGAGTAGCGGTAGACGAGGATCAGGGCGCGGAGGGGGAGGACGCTCCACCGCTCGACGTCGCGCCGGGAGAGCGGTCGTCGCGCGATTGCGCCTCGATCCGCGACAGCAGCTGCCGCAGATCCGACTCCACTTCCGGAGCGCTCGTCCCGATCATGCGCCGCGACGCCACCAAGATGATCGCGATCCCTCGACACGGCAGCTCCCTCTTGTTCCGCCGGTAGGCTTCGCGGAGACGGCGCTTGAGCAGGTTCCGGACGACGGCCTTGCCGAGCTTGCGCCCGGCGGCGACACCCACGCGGTTGACCGCGCCCTCACTCGCGTCTACGCACCAGTACGCGTTCAGGTTCCGACCGCGTACCAGACGTCCTTGCCGCAGGATCCGGGAGAAGTCATCCGACGAGCGGACGCGTTCTTCCTTCGGGAATGACTCGAGCCTCTCGGACATCTCGACCCCGTCCCGGCTCGATGCCTTGCGGCGCCACGTGCGGCCGCCCGTCCGCTTCGCGCGGAACTAGGGGCAGAGACGCTTGCGACCGTGCTTGCGGCGAGCCTTCAGGACCTTGCGGCCGTTCTTCGTCTTCATGCGAGCGCGGAAACCGTGCGTACGCTTGCGACGGATGCGGCTCGGCTGGTAAGTCAGCGACAAAACGAACCTCCTCGAGCTTCCCGTTCTTCCGGTCCGTGGCGCTCGTTTCGGGTGCGCGCCGGGCGGATGTCGGTTCGGTTTTCCGGGAATCCCCGGGAAGCGGTTTTCGGCAGAATCGGCCCGGGAGTCTCGCAGACCCCTCGGTCGCCTGTCAAGATCGCGAATCGAGGCGTCAAGCTACCGGATTCCCGGCGAACCGGGGAGCCCGAACGAGGGGACGCATCCGGCCGAGGCCGGGGGTCGGAGCCGTTCCGTTTCGACGCGCGACCCTTCCGGCCCACCGACGTTCCGGCCGCCCACCGAAACACGATGTGGGTGAACCGGCCCACGACACACCCAAATAGAGGTGCTTGTGGGGCACTAGATACACCCATTGTGGGATGATCTTGTCGGTCCACCTCCTCCCCGGTCGGAGCGAAGATCTCACGAAGAATTCGACAAGGTACGGAAACCCGAGGGTTGACACGCCCCCCCACGACACCCATAATGCGCGGCCCCGAAAGGAGATACGGCGGTTTTCCACCTCGTGGATAACCCCGTCGGATCCCGGGGGTGTGTGGGCTCTAGGTCACCGAGTCACAGAGATTTGCCGGTTTCTCCACCATTGTGGATTTCTTGGTGGATTACGTACCGTGTTGGCCGGCAACGACTTCTGGACTGGGCTGTCCCTTTCTTCGACTCGGATACCCGTGGCCCGCGGTTGTGGATAAGTCGCTGACCCAACTGACGACCGAATTTCGGAGATCCAATGTCCCTACTCTCCGGAGAACTCTGGGCCGAACTCCAGCAGGAGCTCGCCCCCGCCATGGGTGACGGCCTCACCCAGACCTGGCTCGCTCCGCTCGCATTCGAGCAGGTCGACGACCGCGTCTTCCGGATCCGGGCCCCCGGTCAGTTCCACGCCGAGCGTGTGGAGCGACTCTACGGTGCCCCGCTCCGGCAGCGCCTCCGCGAGCGTTTCGGCCCCGAGGTCCGTCTCGAGTTCGTCTCGACCGCCGGGTCGGCCGAGCGTTCCACGACGGCCGATCCGATCGGGAGCAACGGCCACGACCACGGCATGAACGGGAACGGCACGACGTCGACCCCACGGGTCGCTCCCGCCGCCCCGGTGACGCCGGCCGACGAGACCGTCGCCCGCTTCGACGACGCGGTCGCCCGCGCCACGCGCGCACCCGGGCGGGAGCCGGCGCATCTCGCGAGCAATCTCTACCGTCGCTATCGCTTCGAGCACTTCGTGGTGGGCAAGTCCAATCAGTTCGCGCACGCGGCGTCTCGCGGCGTTGCCGAGCATCCGGGCGAGGCCTACAACCCGCTGTTCATCTTCGGCGGTTCGGGGCTCGGGAAGACGCACATCATGCAGGCCATCGGCAATCACCTGCGGGAGAGCTCGTCGAACCTCGTGGTTCACTACACGTCGGCCGAGAATTTCATGAACGAGATGATCGGCGCGATCCAGTCCGGCCAGATGGTGGCGTTCCGGAACAAGTGGCGGAACCTGATCGACATCCTCCTGATCGACGACGTGCAGTTCCTGCAGAACAAGGAGTCCACGCAGGAGGAGTTCTTCCACACGTTCAATGCGCTCCACGGGGCGCACAAGCAGATCGTGCTCACGAGCGATCGACCGCCGAACGAGATTCCGAACCTGGAGGAGCGCCTCGTTTCCCGGTTCAACTGGGGACTCGTGACCGACATCCAGCCGCCGGACCTCGAGACGCGAATCGCGATCCTTCGCCAGAAGGCGCGCGAGGAGCAGCTCACGCTCGATGACAGCGTCCTGGAGATCATCGCCACGAACGTGCGTTCGAACATCCGGGAGCTCGAAGGCTCTCTCGTTCGTCTGCTCGCCTACGCGTCCCTGAACGGCCGGGAGATCGACGCCGCGCTCGCGCTCGAAGTTCTCAAGGACTTCATCAAGCAGCCGACGCGACTGGTCACGATCGAGCAGATCCAGAAGATCGTCGCGGACCTGCACGGCATTCCGGAAGAAGCGATGAAGGTGAAAAAGCGGACGAGCTCGCTCGCGTACCCGCGTCAGATCGCGATGTACCTGTCGCGCGAGCTGACGGAGCTCTCGCTCGCCGACATCGGGGCGCGATTCGGCGGTCGCGATCACACGACGGTGATGCACGCACACGACAAGATCAGTCGCCAGAAGGAGGACGACCCGGAACTCCGGCGTGTTCTCCAGAAGGTCACGAAGCTGCTCCAGGACCAGGACTAGACCGTGGAAAACCGGGGGATTCCGCAGGGGAAGAGTCGAGGATTGCAGGGGGTCCGGGGACAACTCCCGGGTTGTTCCCGCGTCGTCCCCGGTTCATCCACCTTCCGGCTTCCCCGAGACCGGAGCGCCAACCGCATGCGAGACCATCGGTTGACGGACCCGGTACCGGCGGTTATTCCGTTTTCCACGGGCCCTACTGGGACTACTTCTTGAACTCAAAAGAGAGAACCAATAGAAATCCGGGGACAACTTCCCGGCACGGATCACGAGGGACCAGACTCCAATGACTGAAACCGCGACCGCAGAGAAGGGGGCCGCCTCGGGCCAGGCTCCCGGAGGAAAGATGAAGTTCCGTACCGCGCAGACGACGCTGGCGGCGGCCGTCGATCGTGTCCTGAACGTCGTGCCGCAGAAGACCACGATGGCGGCACTCGGCCACCTGCTGATCGAGGCCGAGGGCAAGCACGTCAAGCTCACCGCGACGGACCTCGACCTCACGATCCAGACGACGATCGAGGCGAACATCCTCACGGAGGGCCGGGTCACGCTGCCGGCCAAGCGCTTCTCGGAGATCGTGCGTCAGCTCGATCCGGCCGCCGACGTGGAGATCGACGTCCACAAGGCGAACGCGCTGATCACGGCCGGTCGCGCGAACTTCCGGATTCTCGGCATGGGGCCCGAGGAGTTCCCGAACGTGCCGGCGCTCGCGTTCAAGAAGGGTGTCTCGATTCCGGCCGACCAGATCCGCAAGGCGATCCAGAAGACGGTGTTCTGCGTTTCCAAGGACGAGACGCGTCGCGCGCTGACGGGCATCCTCTGGGACGTCGACAAGTCCTCGATGTCCATGGTGGGCACGGACGGCCACCGCCTCGCGCGCATCAGCCTGCCCGTCGCGATCGAGATCGAGAAGAAGACCGAATCGATCGTGCCGACGAAGGCGCTGAACCAGGTGCTGCGTCTCGCCGGCGAATCGATCGAGGACGGCGTGCAGGTGAAGCTCGCCGAAGACCACGTGGTGTTCCGTTTCGAGAAAACCACGCTGTTCACGCGCCTGATCGAAGGTCCGTTCCCGAAGTACCAGGACGTCATTCCGAAGGGGAACGACAAGAAGATCATCGTGAAGCGTGACTCGATGACCGACGCGCTGCGTCGCGTGAGCCTGCTCGCGGACAATCTCACCCACCAGGTGCGCCTCGCCGCGAAGCCGGACCTTCTCTCGCTCTCCGCCCGCACCCAGGACATCGGCGAGGCGCAGGAAGAGCTCGAGGCGCAGTACGGCGGCGACGAGATCGTGATGGGCTTCAATGCACAGTACCTCGGCGACGTTCTCCGCAACGTGGAGACCGAGGAGGTTCTTCTCTCGGTCAGCTCGCCGCTCGCGGCGGCCCTCGTGGAGCCGCTCGAGCAGGGTGAGGACGAGAACTACCTCTGCCTCATCATGCCGCTGCGTCTGGTCGACTGACGCCGCTCGTTCGTTTCCGGACCGGTCGGGCGGAGTCCCGGCCGGTCCTTCCTCCTCCGAAGTTCCCCGGGCCCGCGTCGCGATGAAGCTCGTCCACCTCTCCCTGACGGACTTCCGCGGCTACGCGCAGCTCGAGCTTCCGCTGCCGGAAGGCCATCACCTGCTGCTCGGCCCGAACGGCTCCGGCAAGACGAACCTGCTGGAAGCGATCCACATCCTCGGCACCGGCGGATCGATGCGCGCGAGTCGCGATCAGGTGCTGGCGCGCCACGGCACGAACTCGTGGCGCGTCGCCGGCCGCTTCGAGGACGGCCGCGACGGACGCTCCCTCCGGGCCGACGTGGTCTGGGAGTCGTCTTCCAAGCGCATCCGGGTGGACAAGGAGGCGGCACGCGCGTCGGACCTGCTGGCGGCCATCAAGGTCGTGTCCTTCGCGCCGTCCGACGTGGAGCTCGTACGCGAGAGCGGAAAGGTCCGCCGACGTTTCCTCGACCTCATCGGATGCCAGCTCTCGAAGGACTACCTCCAGCAGCTGCGCGAGTACCAGCGGGCGATCCGGCAGCGGAACGAGACACTCACGCGCTCCTTCGTCTATCAGCGCGGCCGCACGGGGGCGCAGCTCGCGCGAGAGCCGTGGACCGATCGGGTGGTGGAGATCGGCGCGGATCTCTTCCTGCGTCGGCGCGATCTCGTCGCGCGACTCGGCGACACGCTGCGCGACCTCACGGAAGGCGCGTTCCGGGAGCACGGCCCGGTGGAGGTGAGCTACAAGCCCGCGGTCCGCTGGGAAGGCGACGAAGTTCGCGATGCGTTCCTCCGCGCTCTCGAGGAGTCGCGCGACAAGGACGAGGCACTCGGGTACACGACGTGCGGCCCGCACACCGACGACCTCACGCTCGAGCTGGACGAGCGCGAGCTCCGGCGATTCGGCTCCCTCGGCCAGCAACAGCTCACCGCGATGTTTCTCAAGCTGTCCCAGGCGGACCTCGTGCGAACGTCGATCGGGATGACCCCGATCCTGCTCGTGGACGAGATGTTCGCGGTCCTCGATCGCCGCGCCGCCGAGCAGTTCCTGGCCCGGGTGGAGGGCGAGGGCCAGATCTTCCTGGCGACCGCCCAGGAGGGCTGGCTCGGCGAGCTCCGGGACCGGCACTTCCAGGTCCACCGGGTGCCGGAAGACGTGTCCACTATCTCCTGATATCGGGTGAATCCAACCCACCCGTCGCGCAACCCCGAAATCGACCAGCGGCTCGAACGCGAGCCGACGAATCATCATGCCGCGACGATGTCGAGATCGGCGCTCCCAGGAGCCGATGAGGCGCCTCAAACGCGAAGAAAACAGGGGCCCGGCTCCCCGAAATTGCGTACATTGGATCGATGTCGTGGAGAGCCGGGCGGGACCCCGGCTCCTTTGTCTTCCCCGCGCGCGAGTTCGCCGGATCCTCGGCGATGCGAGACCGGACGAGCGGGGTCTCCACGACCCCCCGGAAAACGAGGCCCCGAGAAGGCCGAGGCGAGAGGTCGAACCCGGGGTGTGGCGTCCGCTACCGCGGACGGATCGGAGGTCGGGGGGTGGAACGGGTCGGGTTCGTGCTTCGACAAGAAGCCAGCGTGACGTTGCGTCGACGCCTCGGAGAGGCGAACGCGATGTCGCAGTGGCTCGACGTCGTCGGCACCGAGCTCGCCGCCCGCACCCGCCCCGTGCAGGTCGCGGGCCGACGTCTGTTCGTGGTCTGCCACGGTGCGGCACTCCGACAGGAGCTCGCTTTTCTGAAAAGGAAGATCCTCGCGCGCTTCAACGAATACGCCGGCGCCGGCCGGGTGCGAGACATCGTGTTCCTCGAGTCGGATGCGAACCTCTCCTCTCTTCTGCTGGAAGCGCGCCAGGAGGAGGCGCGGCTCGTCGCGCGGGAGAGTTCGGGCCCGATCGCGGATCCGGCCCGGGCAGAGCCCGGCGACTCCGCAGAGAGCGCGTCGGGCGAGGATGCCGAAGACGCGGAGGACGAACCAAGGGATCCGGTGACCTACCCCGTCTTCGACGGCGACGCCTACCGGGAAGAAATGCGCCGGATCGCGAGCGGTGAATGAGCGCCCGCGAACCGGAAGAGAAACTCCAACGTGGATGAGATCGTGGCCGAAGTGACCGAGAACAAGAAGCCGACGCAGAGCAAGAAGGACTACGGCGCGGGGGACATCCAGGTCCTCAAGGGCCTGGAGGGCGTTCGCAAGCGCCCGGCCATGTACATCGGCTCCACGGGAGTCGACGGCCTCCACCACCTCGTCTACGAGATCGTGGACAACGCGATCGACGAGGTCCTCGCCGGCTTCTGTTCGCGCGTCGACGTGCTGCTGCACGAAGACGGTTCGGTCTCCGTCCGCGACGACGGCCGCGGAATCCCGGTGGGGATGCACGCCGAGGGCAAGTCCGCACTCGAAGTCATCCTGACCACGCTCCATTCCGGCGGCAAGTTCGACTCCGAGGCGTACAAGGTTTCCGGCGGTCTGCACGGCGTGGGCCTCTCCGTGGTGAACGCACTCTCGTCCTGGCTCGACGTGGAGGTCCGCCGCGAGGGGAAGGTCTGGACCCAGCGCTACGAGGGCGGTGTCGCCACGGCGCCGCTCGCGGAGGGCGCGGACACCGAGGAGACCGGCACCACCGTCCGCTTCATGCCGGACGGGAAGATCTTCGAGACGACCGAGATGCACTTCGACGTGCTCTCGTCGCGGCTCCGCGAGCTCGCGTTCCTGAACAGCGGCGCGCACATCACGATCGCCGAGGAAGGCTCGAAGAAGTCGCATCAGTTCCTGTACAAGGGCGGCCTTTCGGAGTTCGTGCAGCACCTGAACAAGAACAAGGCCGTGGTGCAGAAGGACCCGATCCACTTCCGGATCGACCGCGACACGATCGCGGTGGAGGTCGCGCTCCAGTACAACGACACCTACGTGGAGCAGCTGTTCTCGTTCGCGAACAACATCCGCACGGTCGAGGGCGGCACGCACCTGGTGGGATTCAAGGCGGCGCTCACGCGCACGCTGAACAACTTCGCCACGCGCAACAACCTCTTCAAGGGCGCGGGCAAGGACAAGATCACGTCGATCTCCGGCGACGACGTTCGCGAGGGGCTCACCGCGGTCGT